>JBDOMQ010000113.1:0-6611 GCA_039831725.1 Pirellulales bacterium | reverse complement strand
GTTCCAACTGACCCTGTTGTGACTGACCCTGTTGTGACTGACCCTGTTGTGACTGACCCTGTTGTGACTGATCCTGTTGTGACTGATCCTGTTGTGACTGATCCTGTTGTGACTGACCCATCCGCATCACCGATTGCCAGTCATGATAAGGTGCTAGCCGCTTATTTCCCTGAGTGGGGCATTTACGGTAGGGATTATCAGCTCGCGGATGTGCCGGCTGATGAGTTGACGCATCTGATTTATGCTTTTGCCGATCTCAATGCCGCAGGCGAGATGACACTATTCGATTCGTACGCTGCAACTGAAAAGCGGTTCAGTGCCGAAGAAAGTGTGACGGGTGAAGCTGACCAGTGGTACTATCCACCAGAAGATCCTCGTAGTGAGCAGACAATATGGGGCAACTTCAATCAGCTTGCTCTACTTAAAGAAGCAAATCCACATTTGACAGTGAGCATTGCTGTTGGTGGGTGGACGCTCTCTGATCACTTCAGCACGGTCACATCTACTCAGGCTGGTCGGGACGCATTCTCAGATTCGATTGTCGAATTCCTTACGACTTACCAGGTCTTTGATGGAATTGACTTCGACTGGGAGTACCCTGGTGGAGGTGGAGAGGCTGGCAATTCCGCCAGTCCTAATGATGGAGCAAACTATGCTCTACTCATGGCTGATGTTCGAGCGAAACTCGATGATCTCGGCAGTGAACTTGGTAGGACGTATGAGATCTCTATCGCCTCTCCAGGTGGACTCGACAAGATTGCTAATTTCAATCTTGCTGGGTTGGCCCCGTCAGTCGATTTCTTCAATGTCATGACATATGACTTCCACGGCACGTGGGAAGATACGACAGGTCACCAAGCGGCATTCACGGGTGACCCAGTCGGTTATGACATCGAGACTTCAGTACAGGCGTATCTGAATGCAGGTGTTGCTCCAGAACAGATCGTCCTCGGAGCGCCACTTTATACGCGAGCGTGGAGCGGCGTCGCCGATGGTGGTGACGGTGGTTATAACGAAGCCTCAAGCGGTGCAGCCCCCGGAACCTTTGAAGCAGGGAACTACGACTACAAAGACTTGTTGTCGCAGATTAATGCCGGAGCTGGTTGGGAACTTTACTGGGATGATAATGCTCAAGCGAGCTATGTGTACAACGCTGAGCAGGACATTTTCAGTTCATTCGAGACCACTACGTCGATTGCCTTAAAGGCAGAGTGGGCTGATGCAATGGGATTGGGAGGCATGATGTTCTGGGATTTATCAAACGATGCCACGAACTCTCCCGATAGTCTGATTTCAGCGGCGTTCCGCTCAATGGTTCTCGAGGAAGATCTTGCTGAGATTGAGGCTGATTCGTCTCTGCCAGATCCAATCGTAGTAGGTGGTGATGGGCAAATTGGCCCCCTGCCACTATGAATCGTTTCTCAACATTAAATCGTGCACTAAAAAATTGAGTTGAGGGGAACCCACGGGGCGGTCAGAACAATTGTTCTGACCGCCCTTTTTGGTGCAAGCAGATGTCTTGTTGGAGCCTGGCGTCTCGCTGGATTCGCGTCAGGCGAAGGGACAATTAGGACTTTTTCACCGGTTCCCAAAGGTACAAGGCATTGAAACGCCGATATTCCTCGTAGTGCAAGCGGATCAGTGAGTTTCTGTAATATCACCGCAACGACTACATATAATGTCTGTATGGCAAAAAAGAAAACAAATACGAAATGGTTTATGGAGCAGGTTGAGAACGAGCAATCTGGTCTGAAAGGGTTTATCCGAATGCTTGGTGTCAGGCCCGAATCGGTCGATGACATCGCCCAGGAAACCTTTGTGATTGCATATAGGAAACTCACAATGTTCGAGCGAGGGACCAATTTTGGGGCCTGGTTGAGAACTATTGCAAGAAATCTTGTTCGGAACGAACTACGTCGACAGGGCCGACGGCGCGTTTTAGCAAACGACGTTGCTGAATTTCTATTAAGTAGAGCAGATGAGAAATCCACGCACCCGAGTATTGAAGTTGAGAAGGCAGAGCAACACGAACAACGTGTTTCAGCGCTTCGTGAATGCCTGCAGAAACTTCCTGAGCGAAGTAGAAAACTTGTTCAGCAGCGGTACTTTGAACAACTTTCTTTGGGTGTTATTGCTGCTGATGAAGAGACGAATGCAAATAACGTAAGTCAGATTTTGTTTCGCTTGCGCGCAGCTTTGTCAGACTGTATTCAGAAGCAACTTGGAAATATAGGGGTATGATTTGTAGCACGTCAGGCAAGTGCAAACAGGCTAATTAAAGAATGAAAAAGTCAGAAAAAAAAGATGACCCTTTGTCTCGTCAACCGGAGCAACGAACCGGTCTGGTTGAAGTAAAAGATAAAGTTTCGTTTAATCAAGCAATGGGCAGAATTGTTGATGGCGAGCCACTGCCTGGGGATGAGTTGGTCGTGATCCAGCATTTACGAAGTCAGCCGCAGTTCGTGCAGCAAATTGAACGTCATCTCGCAATTGATGCCATGCTTTTTGATGAGGCTAGGTGTGATAGTCGAGCGTTTGTTGAGTCTGTACGAGTAGCAATCGAGGCAGAGGAAACAAAATCTGTTTTTGTAAGAAGTGTTCAGGAAGCTATCTTTGGAAGCACATTCGGTCGGTCTGGTTTGAAGTGTGATGTCGGTGACTCGAGTACGCTATCTAAGAAGTGGCTTGGGCATTCAATCAGTTTGGTACTGGCCTGTTCATTGCTTGTTGCTAGTTTGGTGGCAGGTGGTGTCTGGAATGCTGCAGCCATTGGGGAACCGGTCCTTGTAGAGGTTGATCGGGTTGATGGAACAAATGCTTTTTCCGTTGGTGATAAAATAGATCTCCGAGCACTTGTGTTGCCTGAGGGTGCCGTTGATTTACGATTGCCATCAGGTGTTTTACTTGAGTGCCAGTCTCCACTCATGGCTCGCTTCGAACATCCAATGCGGCTTCACCTTTCTCAGGGGAGGGTAGATGTAGATGTTGGAGAAGAGGGTTCCGGGTTCACGGTAGTTACTCCTGTTGGTGAGGTTGTTGATCTTGGTACGCGATTTGCCGTAAATGCTTCAGCAGATGGGGAAGTACGAGTGGCGGTTCTGTCTGGCCAAGTTGAACTACGTTCGCAAAAAGCGGGTACCGTGAGCTTGTTTGACGGAGAAGCCGTTCGGCTTAGTGGGACACAGTCACCTCGACGTCTTCATAGTGTCGAGATTCGAAATCATGGAATTGATCACGCCCGTAAAGATTCTGTCATTCATTCGGTGAGTGATAATGTTGAACTCCCGAAAACCAGAAGGTTCTATGGGCTTGTTCCGTGTGGTATGCGTGATGGCGTGCGAGCTTTTCGTGATCGTAAAACTCCTCGATGGGAGGCAGATCCAAGCGACGACTTTCCCGAAGGCCTGCTCGGTGCTGACCTTATTCAAACGTTTCAAACTCATCGATTTCAACGTGAATTTCAGTTAGAGTTCTCAATCTCGCAGCCAAGTCGGGTCTATATTTTTTACGATGCTCGTTATAGTCCTCCTGACTGGCTTACTCAGGATTTTGTAAATACAGGTATGCGTATTCAGGCAGTAGGTTGGCCCTCGACATCAATTGTTGCTAAAGGAATTGTGCCTGACGCATGGGGCAAATTAGCAATCCCCCACGATGTTTGGTGCCGTGATCTCGTTCACCCAGCATCGGTAGTATTAGGTCCACCTGTGCTTTCAAAGCAAGATTTAAATGCAACGTCGGAGTACGAAGGTGTGAAGCCTTCCATGTACGGCATTGCAGTTCAGCCAATTGCACCACCAAGTACCAATATTGGTAAATCTTTACCTGAGGGTTCTCGAGTGAAGGTGATGCCAGTAGGTATTCGGAAGTAGTTGGTTAAGCGTTTCGGGTTGCGGATGCTCAAGAAGGAACAATTCTTGCTAAGCTTGAACGGTCAAGTGGCCAGTGTATTCGTTGACCAGTGAGTGATGAAGCGTAGATTGCCTCATTCATCTCTGTTAGTGTGAGGCCCGTGAACATGCCTGTTTCGGGTTCTCGGTCAGTCTGAATTGCGTCCATGAGATCCATGACAGCCAGACGGCCCCAAGACGCTCTTTCTGCTGACCGATCAATTCCTTCATCCGTTAATTCTGGTGAGATGCCTTCATCACCAATTGGTATCCATGGATACGGTCGGTTCATACGCCAGGCGGGAGCAGCACGGAAGTGTGCTTGTGGGATGTAGTCAGGGCGAATATGTATTTCACCCTTTGTGCCGAGCAATGTGAGACCAAAGTTCGGCTGTTTAAGTCCGGCTTCTCGAGTACTTGCAAAAAACCCGGTAGGGCCGTCAGCAAGACCGAAGGTGGCTGTCATGCTGTCACCGGCTATCATCGGTAGTCCTTCAGGACCAGGTGCAAAATCATCGGTGGTTACTAACTTACGGCTCGTTGTGACCGTTGCACTACACCACTGAGGTGCACCACCAAAGTGCACCATAAGATCAAGAACATGTGGGCCAAGTACCCAAAGATCTTCACCCCCGCCGCGCACGTCTTCTTTTCCACGTGCCCGTAATTCAAGTAACGTCCCAAGTTTTCCGTCTGCAATTAATTCCCATACTGCAGTAATTGTTGGGCAGTACCTGTTAACAAGGGCAAGATTGAGCTTCGTGTTGGATTTATCGCATGCTGCAACGACTGCATCTGCTTCTGTGACAGATCGAACGAAAGGCTTTTCCATGAAAATACCGCGAACGCCAGCCTCCGCTGAGGCTATTGCCATTTCGGCATGTTGCTGGATGTTGCGAGAACAAATTGCAACTATATCCGGCTTGATATCTGCTAGCATTTTTCGCCAATCGAGAAACCCACGTGTTGCCTGAGTGAGTCGATGACGGTTGAGAGCTTCAGCAACACCAGTGCGAATGTCGTCAGCTACTGCGACGACGCGGACGCCCGGCACACCGATAAAAAGTTCATCAATTTTGTGCCCCCATCCGCCGTTAGAACTACTGCCAATGACTGCTACTCGTAGTACTTCGTTCATAAGAATCTTTCAATTGTGGAAATCAGTAATGTAGTAGAACAATGTGGAGAATGAACGCAAAAGTGTTGCGAGAAATGATTTTTATTCTACCATGATTTTTAAAGTAACCATGATCACCAGGATGATTACACTAGGCGATTTTAAATAGTATGACTTGTCACCATTCACATAATCATTCTCATGCAATGACTGCAGATAGTCTTGATCGGGCTATGATAATTGGTGTGAGCCTTAATCTGCTTTTTGTCTTGGTGGAGTTTGGTTTTGGTTTTTTCAGTGGTTCGTTAGCCCTTCTTGCTGATGCCGGCCATAATGCGAGTGATGTTGTGGGTCTTTTGCTTGCTTGGGGAGCAAGTTTTCTAGCCCGCCAACCTCCTAGTCAGAAATTCACTTTCGGACTTCGGCGAGCAACCATATACGCAGCCTTTTTGAATGCGATACTTCTGCTTGCTGCCTGTGCCGTGATTTTGTGGGAGGCCGTTTGTCGACTTAGTGAGCCAGCGCCCGTTGCTGGGTTCACCATGATTGCTGTGGCTGCGATCGGTGTCGTGATAAACACGGTGACAGCAATGCTTTTTATGCAAGGCAGTAAGGAAGATGCAAATGTTCGTGGCGCATTTTTGCACATGGCAGCTGATGCAGCAGTATCAGTCGGTGTGGTTCTTGCTGGGGTAGCCATCATGGCAACCGGTATCGGATGGATCGATCCAGTTGTGAGCATCATTATTGTCGCAGTCATCGTTTGGGGTACGTGGGATCTATTTACTGAGAGTGTAGGCCTTGCGATGGATGCTGTACCTCGCCGGATAGATATCAACAAACTAACGGAGACACTCGCCGCAATTCCTGGTGTACTTGAGATTCATGATCTACATGTTTGGGGCATGAGCACATCGGAGGTAATGCTGACGGCGCATCTTGTAATTGCTGAGTCAAACCGGCAAAGTTCCCGAAAGGAAGTTGAGTCAGTGCTGCACGAGCAATTCGCCATTACACACACAACATTGCAGTTCGAGGAACCAGTGGCATCTCAAGTGTATCCGCAGCAGCCAGACAGTACGGTTTGAGTGTATCCAGCCTTGTCCCAGAAAAGTCTATGTTTTTCTTTTTGTAAGAGAAAGCAGACAAGAACAGATTTTCGTATGCGGATGTGAAGATTTCTAATTGATCTCCAAACTAACGTGTTGTTTTAGTTTGTGTCATTAAGTGCATGGTGCATGTGGCCAGTTTCTAGAATGTGATAACAACTGCATGGTGTAGAACACTATTCAATATCAGTCTCGATTTGTTGCATGTACTGGATGCTTTCGCGAGCGAGCCGCTCTGCTCCCGGTGCATAATCAAAAACCTCAACACTCACCCATCCGCTATATGATATTTCATGCAAGGCCTGAAATATTGGTGCAAAGTCGATTGCGCCAAATCCTGGTCCCTGAAGATTGATGTCATTTGCGTGAAAATGTTCCAGATGTGCAGCACTCGCATGAATGATCTCTGGTATCGACAGGTCTTCAGACGCCATAGCTTTCACATCTAAGTGAAGCCGAATGTGTGGCGAGCCAATTGAATCAATTAAGTGACGA
>JBDOMQ010000282.1:0-6618 GCA_039831725.1 Pirellulales bacterium | reverse complement strand
AAACGATTTTTCATTGCGAACTACTGTCCCCTTGTTTTTATGGAAGAGTCTGGTCGCAACCGCACACCAGACAAACTCTCTCCCCACGAGCGCGAACCTCTCTTTCTGGCGTGTGATGAAGCACTACGGCGACTAGTAAAATGGTGTCAACCAAAATGTGTTATTGGCGTCGGTAAATTCGCCGAAGGCCGGGCTTTGGCTGCACTCGGTAAAACCGATAAAGCCATCGGTACAATTTTGCACCCCAGCCCAGCAAGCCCGGCTGCAAATCGAGGATGGCAGGAACAGGCAGAAAAACAATTGGAAAAACAGGGCATTCGTTTACCCACCCGTAAAGCTTAGAAAAATTTAAGATTATCTCCTATAAAGGGCGGCCCTAGATTTAACCTTCTTGTGGCTTCGGCATTGGAAACACTGAATTTGGGGAGATCTGTTGAAGTAAGACCTCGACAGCTTCGGTAACAATATCTGGGTGCTGTGGAGCAAGATCAGTGGTCTCACCAGGATCAGTTGCTAAGTCATAAACTTCCCAAGGTGTCGATTCTGACTTTTTTTTCTTCATGTTCCTGCGCACTGCCTTCATGTCACCAAGGCGAACCGCCATCTGTCCTCCATATTCCGGAAAGACCCAAAGGAGTGGTGACGGACGAGAACCAAGTGGTCTTTTTTCCTTCAAGAGATGCCACAAGGAGATGCCGTCGAGACCGTCAGGTTTCTTGATTCCTACAACATCACACACTGTCGGAAAAATGTCTGGAAACCAAGCCGGGGTATCAATGACTCGACCGGCCCCAGCGTCTTCCGGCAGCCTAACAATGCATGGCACTCGTAGACCTCCCTCGTAGACACTTCCTTTATAACCACGCAAGTTCAATGTACTGTTGAAAAAAGCGGCATCGACACCGCCAATATGTAAGTTCGGCTCACCGCGGCCCTCGTGCGTGGTGCCGTTATCACTTGTAAAAATTATGACAGTCCGGTCCATCAGACCATTTTTTTTCAATGCTGCGACCACCTTTCCAACATGGTCATCGAGTTCAGCAATCATTGCGGCATACCCAGCTCGTGGCCGCGGATGTGGAAGATATGCATTGCCGCCACGATATGGTGTGTCGTCCCAAGACTCTGGAAACCGATTCACTGTTTCAACAGGTGGATGCATCGCAACATGCGGCTCCGTAAATGGACAGTAGAGGAAAAAAGGGGTTTCGGTATGGTCGTGTATGAATTGTTCTGCCTCAGCAACAATTGGCCGAGAGGCGTAAGTCTCTGCAATCCAGTCTTCCATTCGGACTGTACCCTCAGGCTGTTTCTTATGGCCCGGAACTGGATGACTATTGATATGCACTTTGTCAGCATTCCGCCAGAGACTCTCGGGGTAAAAACTATGCGCAACCGCCTGGCAGTTGTAACCAAAGAACAGATCAAATCCCTGATTATTCGGATCACCTGTACTGCCAACCGGTCCAAGTCCCCACTTTCCCATTGCGCCGGTCGCATACCCGGCGGTTTGCAATAATTCAGGAAACGTAATCGCTTCAGATCGAATGGGATATTGGCCCTCATCAAATTCAGGAAAAGCTATCTTCGCTTGCCGATTGCCACGAATTTCAGCGTGGCCCAAATGGAGGCCAGTCATAAGGACACATCTCGCTGGCGCGCATACTGGTGCACCAGAATAGAACTGGGTAAATCGTTGACCAGAAACAGCAAGACGATCAATATTTGGTGTCGGAATTTTTTTCTGCCCATAACAACCAAGTTCACCCCACCCCAAGTCATCAGCAACAATAAGCACGACATTTAGTCTGGCAGCTAGGCTCTGAGAGGTGGAAAAAATGGTGCAGGCGCACAGCAAAGTACCAAGCAATACACGACAGAAAATTTTCATTTAAGCCCCCTGCCACAACACAATTCGTAAGTAACCAAAAAGAGAATACTACACCGTAACTCATTTTTTTATTTTTTTTGCAAGCTCTACTATAAAAATATCTGAGCAAATAGAGAACACTCTTGAAAACAGATAGGCCCGATGACTGAGTTCTAGAGATTTTTTTTACCCACGGAGCTCAACAAGGGAACGAAACCAAGCCTTGCTGCTGCAGGAAGACGATTATTGAGGCGTTCTTTGTTGCCACGAAGCCAACCAAGAGGATGGCCACGCCATGTGGCAACAACCCAACCATGTGGCCCGGCTGGAAGAGATAGCCCCTGCATAAAGCTTTGTGCTTCACGATCGCTCAGCTCATGCGTTGCACAGGGCCGCCAATACCTATCTCGCCGTAAGGCAAGTGCGTGCGATGGAAGCCACTGCTTAGCAGGACGATAGGCGATTTCACTATGTCGCCCGCACGGCATTTCAAGACGTCGCTCGATGTCCTTTGGCAGTTCTGTCCAACGGTTTGCCTGTTGAATTCGATAGCCCCCTTGCGTACTACCCACAGTTTCTTCACCTAAGACCAAAAGATCTTCTTTCATCTCTCTCTTACTCGTATTTATTTGTTCCGGAAATAGTTCCCCCTTGAAACGCAAGCGAACGGCATAAGCCCCTGCACATCGATCACGATGCGGATACAAGCGGTATCCGCCTGGTGAACGTGGAGTCTGCCATGGTCTTAAATCAGAAACTGTTTCTACAAACCAGCCATCATGTGTAGTAAGAAAGGTCTCAATAACATCTTCGTTTTCGTCTGGCGCAAAAGTACATGTGGAGTAAACGAGTCGGCCGCCGGGACGTACAAGTTGTGCTGCTGCTGAAACTATTCTTTGCTGTCTCGCTGCTGAATGGATGACTTGAGACTCTGAAAATGCAGCTAAGGACTGTCTCCCTCGACCAACGAGCATTTGGCCGGTACAGGGAGCGTCGACAAGCACAGCATCAAACTGCTGTATCCACTGCGGATCCAACCGTTCAGGATCTTTTGATGTGATGCAGTAACGAGGAAAACCAACTCGTGCAAGATTGTAATCCAGAGCTGGGAGCCGACCTCGTATTGGTTCATTCGCCAACAGAAACCCACTTCCTGGCCCTACCTGTTCAAGAATTGCTGAAGCCTTGCCACCTGGGGCTGCACACACATCTGCAACCCACTCATGCGGCTGAACATCGAGAAGGCGGAGGGCCAACATAGACCCGGCATCCTGAATAAAATACGCACCAGCTGCATATTCGAGAAACCGCCCAGGCTGATGGGTTCCACTACAAAAAAAACCGTCTGGATACCAAGGCACTGGTTCTGCAGAAAATGGTAGAGATCTGTTGCTCGCCAGCCCGTGTGACTGTAGCAACCGCACTCGAACGGCTTTTGGAGGTCGTGCTCGAAGTGCCTCTGCTAACACGACTTGCTCATCAGAAGGCAGCACGCCATCCAGATTTCCCAACGGGAGACCAACCCGGGCTTTCTGTTTGAGACGATGTTGCTTTTTCTGTTTTGGCATCACACAAATCACATGAACGCAAACATCCTTGATATTACATTGCCTAGTCTTGAGGCAGAGGAATAAAGTC
Organism: Pirellulales bacterium; assembly: GCA_039831725.1. Lineage (GTDB taxonomy): Bacteria > Planctomycetota > Planctomycetia > Pirellulales > UBA1268 > UBA1268. The sequence goes on along the minus strand of JBDOMQ010000282.1, from coordinate 3,110 downwards.
GATGAGTGTAAATTGTCGAGCCCCTGAAACAGTCGCCGTCAAAACGCCGCCTTGAACGCTTTTCTGCTCTGAACTGAATGCTCTCCGATGGACATCAGACCCGTCTTTATTACTTATATTTTTTGTAACAATCTTCACTTGATAGGCCTGGCCGGGCTGAAATCCTTCGCCCCGAAAGTCGTGCAGGCCTTTTCCTGTATTAGAATGGCGACCCATTTGAATAGTGCTTGGAATTGACACTTTCGTGACGGTCTTGCCGTTTGCTCCAGATGCATAGATCAAGACTCGAAAAGATTTTTTTGTGCGATTATATGAGGCAATACGGTATCGCTCATTTCCTGTAAATCCACTTCCCGTTACAGCTATATCATTGCCAACTTCACCCGCAACAGCATGACGAATGACTTCATCAGTCCCTGCGGCAATCTGAGAAAACCATCTCCAAATATAGTAGTGAAGATGATTCGGATCAGGTGGATTGATGTAATCGTCAATCGTAAAAACATTTCCCTCCAATGGCCGAATCTGGAAACCTGTGTCGTTTCCAGCAAGTCCAATTCTTTGAGTCACAATATCTGGACCGCCATCGTTTGCTGGAACCACGATTTCTGGCGCAATCTCTTTAATACGACCGTTGTAATCTCGCCTCTTTGTTAACCCCATTGCCCAACCACTGGAATTATCTGACCAGGGAAGCTGAATCGTGTTAAGACCTCGCTCCATACAGTTGCCGATGATTGTGAGTGTACGAGCAAAAGCATCCTTCTCATTCTTAATACCATCTCCGTTGACGTCGACTGCGCTTCCGCCATCATCCCAAGAAACCCACGACTCGGCCGCAAGGACACTTTTGTGTCTATAGCCAGCTTTATCCAACTTGTTTCGAACGAGTTCGTAGTTACCCCAAACAGAAGATACGAAACTGCCATCCATACCGCCGTACCCATCATTCTGATCGGACACATTTAAATTCAATGCATCAACCGCCTTCATCAGATCATCGCTCGTAACATAGCGGTCGTAAAGTTCATTGACTCCGCGACCACCTTTTGCTGCAAGACCTTTCATCTGCCCACAGTTTTCGCATGGACTCATTCCAGATGTGGAAATCAATACAGGTAATTCCGGCTCTTGTTCATACACCTGTCTCACAGTGCGAGCACCCTGAATGAAAATTTCATCGATCAAGAAATCTACATCAGCACCCTTCATCATTCCTTGATTATTCACTTCATGAGACAGCTGATAGGAATCAACACGCCCCTTGAAATGCTTTGCGACACGACCTACAAAAGCCGAAAAAGCACCTCGCTGAGGGCGCTGGCCGCCAGCCTCACCAGATTCAGAAGCCCACGCAGGGCAATGAAAGAACACAAACTCTACTTTGATTCCACGTTTTTTACACTCGTCTACTGCTTGCTCCATGGTCTGCAAGTAACCAGACGGCTGATTGAGATAATCTGTATTGGCTTTAGTTGGTTCAAGTGCTGCCCATGCAATCCAGAACTGCACATAACTGCTATCTCGGGCAATCACAGGGCGTTGTGCATCGTAGGCATTGTTGCCGGGACGGCCTGCAAAAGGTTGCCAACGTACACCAACCTGCATGTGATTGGTTGTCCACACATATTCGTCGTTCTTATTTTCTCTTCCCTTTGCATGAAGGCAATTTGTTACCCCATTCATTCCAAAAAGCACGCAAAATAAAATCAAAAACTGTTGTAACGAATCCATAACATCCTTAATAACTCGTTTGATATTGCCTAACATGAGATACACACTGCCCGCAGAAATAACGACCATCTCTATCTCGACGATGCACTTTATCCGGCTAGGAATCGACCGACAAAATTCCCAACCCAGACAACTGCCAAACCAGAAAGAGTTGTTCCGACCATATAAGCTCCAGCAAGGCTAGCCTTCCCCTCTTGAAACAATTCATATGACTGAAATGCAAAACTGGCGTATGTTGTAAAACCTCCGAGAAATCCTACTAACAATATTTTTTCAAGACCTGCTGGCAAACTCATCCGACCCTGACCAAAGGCGACAATCAACCCAAAAAGAAAACTACCAAATAGGTTGACCGCAAAAGTGCCCCAAGGAAACTCACGACCACACAACCGAACGGCTAGCATGATCACCAAAACACGCGAGAGTGTGCCAAGACCTCCTCCTACTGCTAGCCAGATTGCGTGCGAAAATGTCATAAGTATTTTATTGTCACCTTAACGGCTATTGGTCGCAAACCACGCTTTGTTTCAGTCAGTGAGTGAGAAAATGAGAACTGTACCGGCTGTAAAGTCGAGACAGCATCATAAAGAAATATCCATAAACCTAAAATGCTCGTTTATTCACTTTTCGACACATCTTTTGCAAGCAAATTGATTAGAACCACTGATTGACGGAATCGCCGTTATACTTCGTGCTCATTTCTAAACCATAGTTTTTTGAACGGTACACTTTTGCGTGTATCACATTGCCTCAGGAGTTGGTTGCTCGCATGGTCACATTTGACAACAAAATTTTGTTCGTTGGCTTTGGATTTGTTGCTCGTTGCACGTTGCCAATCCTGCTCGACCACATAAAAATTGAACCTAAAAACATAACGATTATTGATTTCGAACCAGATGAAGAAGCACTGCGACCGTGGGTCGAAAAAGGGGTCACATTCGTCCAAGACAAGGTCTCTCCAGATAATTTAGGGAATGTACTCGGTCGGCATGTCGGTGAAGGTGACCTGCTCATTGATCTCGCATGGAACATTGACTGTTGTGAGATTGTCAGTTGGTGCCATGACCATGGCGTGCTCTACTTAAATACATCCGTTGAACTCTGGGATCCATATGAACATGCAAAGAATGCTCATCCCACACAACTGACTCTTTACTGGCGACACATGAATCTTCGTCGCATGATCTCTCAGTGGACTGAATCCGGACCAACTGCTGTCCTTGAACACGGTGCAAATCCAGGACTTATCAGTCATTTTACAAAGCAGGCCCTTCTCGATATTGCCGACGCATGCCTTGAAGAACAAATGTTTTCTGGCCACCAGGCCGAACGAATTGTTCAGTACCGGAAAACACACACCTTTAATTACCTTGCAA
>JBDOMQ010000138.1:0-6622 GCA_039831725.1 Pirellulales bacterium | reverse complement strand
ACGAAGGAAAAGTTTTATTCGCGTCGTAATAATTATGAAGCGCAAGACCGTGCTGCTTGAGATTGTTCGAACATGACACACGGCGTGCCGCTTCACGCGCCTGCTGAACAGCAGGAAGAAGGAGCCCTACAAGAACACCGATAATTGCAATGACTACAAGCAGTTCTATCAGGGTAAAACCCCTGCGATAATTTGTGTTCATAATTCCACGCTCCCTTTAAAGTTCCCCAAAAAAATACACAAGAATGAAATATGATCTTGAAAAAACTGTCTCAACGGATCAAGCGTTTTTCTTCAAAACGAGTTGTTTTGGCATAAAAAGTTTTCTTCTTGGTACAAAAACCGCACTGCACGCGTTTGCATATGGTTAGAAGACAAGTTCCATGCGAAACACCGTGCAATCAAATCAACTGTGCATCAAATCCAACGATTTGCTAGGCCGCTTCGGTTGAATCCAGAGGATTCCCGGGTGGTGTTTCACCAAAGTAGTACTTTTTGGCGTCCGGATTATTTAATACTTCTTCCGCCGTGCCATGACAGAGAATTTTTCCGGCCCGGACAATATAGCTGCGATCCGTGATCGCCAATGTTTCACGTTCGCGGTGATCAGTAATCAGGATCGAAATGCCATCATCTCGTAAGCCCATGATAATTTTTTGAATCGAATGGATTGTCACTGGGTCGATACCAGTAAACGGCTCATCGAGCAGAATAATCCGGGGCTCGGTGACAAGACAACGAGCAATTTCAAGCCGTCTCTTTTCCCCACCTGAAATGTAATGTGCTTTCGACTTTCGAATCCGTGTGATGTCGAACTGTTCCATTAACTCTTCACTTCGGCGACGGCGCTCTTTGGGTGGCATGCCAATGAGCTCCATAATTGCCAAAAGATTTTGTTGGACAGTGAGCTTGCGAAAAACACTCTGCTCCTGAGCAAGATACCCCATACCACCATCTCGCGACCGCTTAAACATCGGCCACTTTGTAATCTCTTTATCATCCAACAGCACACGGCCGCCATTTGGGATAACCAGTCCACACGTCATGCGAAAACTTGTTGTTTTTCCCGCACCATTGGGACCAAGAAGACCAACAATTTCACCCTGCTGAACTTCAAAGGACACACCATCGACGACTCGACGACGTCCATAAACCTTTACAAGTCCTTCAGCTTTTAGCAGTGACATGTCCCATCCTTGATTTCACTTCTTCGACATCTGCGAGTCTCTCGACCCGAACTACCGGATAAACTTCATCCTCGCGAAGTTTGGCCACGAGGGCAATCGCAACTCTCCAAGTACAGGAAGGGTGACTGTTATGTGGCGGGATGCGGGCACCATATGTGGCCAAACAATCGATATTGCACGCCCCAGAAGCAGTCGGCGATCAACAAAATGGACGTCAATCCAGAGTCGCCCATCTTTACTGGCAGCCGAATTGTCTCCCAGAACAAAGAACTGATCAGACTCAAGCGGAAATTCAAGAATCGGCTCATCCCGTATTTCACCCCGGCGACCAAACCCAACAGCACCGATATAAAAAATGTCACGAAGCACTTTGATTGAGGACACGACGACTGAGACCGGCTCTTCTTCTGCCTTCACTGTAATACCAACAGGCGCGAGATCTGATGGCACAGTCGACCCTGGCTGAACAACGTCGAGAACCGGATCACGAGTCGACTCTTTGGTGATCTCAGAATCCCAGAGGACTGGTGTCGCTGTTGGCATGATCTTTTTATCAACAAAAAGCCTCAGTTCATCATCCACATTCGTGAACAGTACTTCCCACGAACCCTTGCCCCGAATTGGAGTTGTCGCTGCTGCAGTGACACCACTTGCGGCTTCGAGCGTTGCTGTACCGTCAGTAAGATCAATTGAACAAGAATGCTGCTGCCCACCATCAACGAGATCAAATACGACGCGTCCACTCTCGGACCTGCTTTCAAGAGTACACTCAACTGCAAGATCACCTACCCAATGACCACCCTGACTGATCGCGTTATAAGCCTGAAAGTCTTTGATGAGGTTGGGTTGAACGCCTTGACGAACGCCCGTCCCGAGACGGACCTCTTTCCAATCATCTGACGTCGGATTGAATCGCTGATACCGAAGGCTTGCTGACTGTCCTGCTGAACATGTTGCTGTAAATTGCCGACGGTTCTTTTCCGACTTCCATACACTCCTATCTGCCCAGTCGGTCCAGGCGGAAGGCCACCCCTCTGTCTGCATAAGAGAGGCCGGAAAGTTACTGTCGTGAACAACTTGTAGCATTGCCTGCATCACATGCGGTGGTTTCCGAGCAATCGTAGATGGCTGCCCATCACGACTGGTCCAGATGTCTCCTCCAGCAATACTCACCAACTCATTTGGCAAACCAACGAGCCTTTTTATGTAGTTTGTATTTGCTCCTTCGGGATACTTGAAGACTATGACATCCCAACGGTTTGGCTCTCGAAAGTCATACGCAAATTTATCAACAAGAATTCGGTCTCCGTTATATGAGGGATAGCGAGCGTCATACGTAACGCCGGGTCCCTCACCCTCAATCAGCTTCATAACGTTTCCACAATTTGGGCAGGTCGCAGAAGCAATCATCTTGCCGGCGAGTCGCATTTGAAGCACTGACAATTTTCCACCCGGAGCCTCAAGGTCAGTAATCTGCTGCTTCGCCACTTCGCGCTGCTGAGGACCTGCGGATGCGTCATCTGCCAAACGTCGGAGCCGTTCAATCTCACGATTGACTCGGCCTAATTCGGTTCGCAAACTGTGCGATTGATCATCTTCTTCTCTGCTGGCTCCAGCCTGAAAATTAAATTCACACTCGCTGCAATAAAGATCCTTATGTCGGCCCATGAGTGTTGGTGCCATGGAGCCAGTTGGTATAACGAAAGCTTCTGCCTCAAATGCCCGAAAAAGAAGAGCCAGTGTAAATGCAATGACCAGAGACTCGACTGTTTCTCTTCCAAATCCAAGAGGCCCACGAACAACATCGTGTTGAGTCGGTCCGTCCACAACCTCATCTGAACGGGCCGATGACACCGGCTGCTTTTCTTTATTTTTCGCATCTACCATCGTGCATTATTCCTTTGACTGAAGCCCGAGTGCCTGATCAACCACTCCGCGTACGTCATCATAGGTAAAAGATCTTCCGAGTTTTTCACTGGCATACTCATCATCAAACTGTTGTATCAGCGTACCATTTCGATCCCACACCATCACAACGGGGACGCTCGAAATATTCATCTTTTTATACAACGCATCTGCCTCATCACGATTGAGAAGGTTCTCAATATCACCCGCTGAAACCTGCTCCAAAAATGTTTTCACTGGCGGGAGCACATCTTCTGGTAGACCAAACCCTTCATAATCGAACGAAAGTGAAAGACAGGCTACGCTGTCACCATAGTCTTTCTTGAGATCAACAAGCCCTGGAAACTCCTTGATGCATGGTGGACATGATGTACTCCAGCAGTCGAGGACAACAACCTGTCCACGATGTGACTCAATCCGCTTCACTAGTGCAGAATGATCAACAACAGCAACGGACACAGGAACACTGACCGGCTGTTGAACAACGGTCTGCGGGGCAGGATTAGCTGATTTGTCGTACGATCGTCCACAGCCAGCAATCAAAATTGCACCGACAAACAGCATGAGCCGCTTTTGAAATTGCACGTTTCGTGTCATGCTACAGATCATGTCACCGCCTACTGGACTCTCGTTTGAACATATCCGACATCGGCCGCCACATCACTTGGCTGGTCCTCGGGAACTGGTTGTAGCCTGCCCTGCTTTTCGCAGCAAAGTGAATCTGTCTAACATCGTACGAACCTGTGGATGTTTTGGCATCCGTCATTTAATTACCAGCGGTTCCAGCAAGCTCGATGAGAAAATTGCTCGGGAAGCGTCGCAGGAAATTTCAATTGAGGTCCATCGAAGCCTCGCACCGGTCCTTGATAAAATGAAAATTTCTGGCTGGGAGTTGGTTGGTCTTGAGCAGTCAACCAACTCTGAATGCCTCTTTTCATTTCCATTTGTAAGCAAGACTGTCCTTGTCGTTGGGAATGAACGGCTTGGCATCGAACCTGAGATACTCAACCGGCTCGATCGTGTTGCAGAAATCCCAATGGCAGGACTACCACACAGTCTGAACGCGGCAACATCAACTGCTGTCGCGGTATATGAATATTGTCGACAATTTCCAAACGGCACACCAAGGCCGTCAACAGGTGTGGACTCATGACTTTGGTCATTGGAATTGATGAAGCAGGCTATGGACCGAACCTTGGGCCGCTTGTTATTGGTGGCTCATCATGGCAGATCGATGATGGACAAAGTGGTCATTCACCCACAAAGTCAGCAGACCACTTTACTCGATTACAACATGATATTCATGATGATTATCGTGCAGGACGAGGGCCACCGTGGGGTGATTCAAAAAAAATATTCAGTCGGAAGAGCACAAAGTCCGAGACCCTTGAACCATTAGAGCGAGGCGTGTTCGCGGCGATTCAAATAGCCACAAACACACTGCCGGAGACCAGCGATCGCCTTCTCTCATTACTCGCACTGAAATCACCTGCCATTTCCAAGCGATCCTGCTGGAAAAAAATCGATGCAGTGACACTGCCGCTTGCAACAAAAGTGCCACACGCTATCGAACAGGGTGAACAAGCAGCCAAACAATTACACACCCATGCCATTCAGCTTACGGGTCTAGCGTGTCGATGGATATTTCCAGAGACGTTTAATGCTGCACTCGACGCAGGAATGAATAAATCGGACATCCTGTCACAAGCATCCCTGCAGCTTGCCTTTGACCTTCGCAATCAGCACCCTCACGTGCCTGCTGCCATCTGGTGCGACCGGCATGGTGGCCGCAAACGGTATGCAGGTGTTGTTTCGCACTGCTTTGATGCGGCTCGTGTTGAACCACTATCAGAAACAGCACGTTGCTCTCATTACCGTATTCATGGGAGTGAACATCCGACACATATTCATTTTAGTGTGGGTGGTGAATCTCAATTGCCTGTTGCTGTTGCAAGTATGACGGCGAAATACACACGTGAACTCGCCATGGAAGTATTCAATAGATTTTGGACAGACCAGATACCATCTCTTCAGCCAACGGCTGGCTATCCTGTCGATGCCCGCCGCTGGTGGCATGAGACAGAAAAAGATCGTCATCGTATGAGTATCAGCGATGATGTCCTCTGGAGAAGATCCTGACCTTGCTCCAGAGGGATAAGGTATTCACACTTACTCTATGCACATGTTACCAACACAGCTTTACATTATTCGTCATGCATGGGCCGAAGAGTGTGGCATCGATCAAGATGACTATGATCGTCGGCTGACTAAAAAAGGTCGCAAACGATTCGACCAGTTCATTCGGTTCATGCAAGACTTTGGGCTGGAGGTTGACCTGGTCGTAACAAGTCCGTTGGTGCGAACCCGTGAGACAGCAGAAATCATGGTTGACGTACTCCAAACTCCTCGGCTCAAAATTCATGACTCGCTCGCTCCCGGGTCGAATTGGCAAGAGATTGCTGAGTGGACAGCTAAAGAAAACGTGGCCAGAGTCGCATGGGTAGGGCATGCTCCATGTGTTGGCCGACTTGTCGCAAAGGCTATTGGTGACAGCAACGCTTCTATTCGCATGCAAAAAGGGGCCATTGCCTCAATTTGTCTGGATGATGGGTTCAGTCAGCCAGGAGAACTTCAATGGCTCGTCACAGCACAAGTCATTGAAGCGGCGCTTTAGCTATCACATACTTTGATTTGAAGAGAGCGAATCAATATGTAACGATCTCAACGAATACTTCTCTGTCCTTTATGAGGAATCGCATCATGAAACGACGAAAGAACTATCAAACGAAAGCCGTCTGCATAATTTGTTTCATAAGCTTAAGTACGTTGTTTATTGGATGCTCTTCGAAAGAGCCACCTCCGAGTGAAGTTATTGAAATTGAGACCATTGAAATTCTTGATCTCAATAAAAATGACGGACCAGTAGAACCCAGTACCGCTGAACAACAAGTTGATAAAGCGCGGTCTGCCCGGCAATCAGCTGATGCAGCAAAGGCTGCTGCTGATAGAGAAATAGAGGCCGCAGAAAAATCAGTCTCTGTATCAGACAAGCAACCTGTATCAGACAAGCAACCTGCTGGATCAGACAAGCCGCCCGCTAGCTCAATAGAATCCGAAGCTGCTACAAAAAATGTACCCAAAGAACCTCCCTCCGATGCCAGTAACTAAATCACCACACCTGCTCCTACCGGCTACCGATATATCGGGCCCTTTGTTTGTTGGAATCGATCTCGGTGGCACCAATATCAAAGCTGCACTGGTTGATGACCACGGTCACATGGTGGCTTTTCATACAGAACCAACCAATGTCCAAAACGGCCCAGATGATGCTGCTATTCGTATGGGGCATTCTGTCGAACTCCTGGCACAGTGTGCTGGTCTTGACCGCTCTGACATAGCAGCGGTTGGTCTCGGTACTCCAGGCCCACAGGATCTCTCAACCGGCGTTTTACTCAAACCTGGCAATCTTCCTGGCTGGGAGAATTTTCCGGTGCGTGATCGTGTTGCAGAACATTGTGGCCACACCGTTA
>JBDOMQ010000338.1:0-6666 GCA_039831725.1 Pirellulales bacterium | reverse complement strand
ACCTCGATACCGCACTTGTGCAGCGACTTGGCGAGCAGGTTACGGACCTGTATCTTGCTGAGGGTAAAAAACGTGCAAAACTCTGGGCATCCGTCGAAAAATCACTTGAGAAACTTGAGGTTTCCCGTCCAAGAATTGATCGTGTTGTTGCCTCAGATGATGCACAGCAGCTGGCAACACTCCTTCAAGAATTATGGGGTTGAATCCTTAAGAATGTGGCGGTTGGCTGAGTCGAGATAATTCAGGAATGACAATCGATTTTTCTATTCAATTTGGTTTTAGGTGCAACGGGCATCATGTTTCATGCGGCCTTGTTGAGAGATGGTGTTCTTATGAAACAGATTGTTGTCATTGTGAAACCATTTCTGGCAGAGCGAGTTCTTGAAACTGTTGCAGAACTAAAAGTGGATGCTCTCGCAGTGCATGAGGTGAAAGGATACGGGCGTCAGAAAAGTTATCTCGATGCGACGACTGAACAAGATAGATCACTCGCCTTTCTTCCAAAGGTTGAAATTCAATGTTGGGTCGAGGATTCAAAAATTGACCGTTTTATTGACAATGTGAGCCAGGTTGCTCGAACAGGAAGGATGGGGGATGGGAAAATATTGGTTCTTCCAGTTTCCCAAGTTAGCGAATGAAGATACCCGTTGCATACCAAATACTATTTTTACCTCGTCGTATGTCGTAACCAAAAGCGGAGTGCTCACTTGAGACTGCCCGCCAATGCCCCGTTGATTGCCGCCAGCATGAAACGCAGTCAACACAGGAGTCAAGTAGGTCTTGGCCTGGCCAACTTTCCGCACAGACTTCCGCTGCTGGTCCACGATTGTTACTAATTTTTCGTGATCGCAGCTCCCATCCGTGATGACCTTGTTTTTGTAGCTTTGCTTGACGAGCAGAGTGTGCAGCCGCTTCTTCGCATAGCATTAGGTCACAATTTCCATTCGTACTTTTGGGAGCATCGGCATGTCGTCGTACAGCAAGAATCATTGACCGTTGCGTTAATGAGCCGGTGGGTAAACCTGCAAGCAAAGAGAGGTCTTGCTGAGCAAATTGATAGTACTTTCCATTCCGTCTGGGTAAGATTGAAACGAGTTGCCCTTTCAGTGATTCATGAGCGTAGTCAATAACAAAAACACCAGGTCCTCCACGGAGTTCTTTCAGAAAATCTGACTGAATGAGCGATACTGTATGCTCGTTGAAATCAAGTTGACAAAAAACCCATGGAGAAGCTGATTTAGCAAAAAGCATTCGGACGGATGACTTTTTAAGTTGCTGAGTGACTTCGTCGTCATCTGCATTTGTGTCTTCAGTGCGTATTGAGACCAAGAGCATTGCAGATTTTTTCTTGGCGATTTCTATGGCATCGGTGTACTCCAACACATCAATGATTTTCTTCCGTCCGTACGGAGAAGGTGTGTCATTCTGCTTGTCGTCCGCAAAACACATCCAATTCACCGTGCACGTGAGAAATATCATGGTGGCAAGGAGTGCGCGAGAATGGATATGTGGTGACATGGCACATAGTGGTCGGCAGAGGCGGGAAACGGTGAAGATGAAAAACATATTTCTTCTTTAAGTATTGAATCCCTTGGCGGAGAATTCAGCAACGGCCGTGCCTTTGGGATCGGGAAAAACCGAAGAATTCAGTGTTTTTGGCGTATGAGGAAGAATTGGGGCTCAGACCGCAGATTGAATTATCAAGGCTGCTGTGGAGTTGTAGCCGCTAAAATCGTTAGACTCTTCGTAATCGTTTCTGTTTCCGCACCTTTGCAGTCAGGTCAATGTAATGCTCCGTAACACTGCCATACTTTCTATTGTCCTCCTTTCCATCATCAGCATTCTTGGAATCTGCAAAGGAGCAGACATTGCTGACTTTCGTAAGCAGCCACTTGGGGAAGTACCACCATTTCAAAAGCCAGATAAAAAGGCTCTTATTGATGCATCGTCCCAACTTCGTAAGTCACTCAAGCCATTGGACACACTTTTGTCTGAAAGTGAGAGTGGGCTTGATTGGCGTGACTATCTCGATTGGTCAGCACTTGAGACCCAAGCTGACGCCGGACAAAAGCTTGATGTGAGTGTTTTGCTCAAGCTGTATCGTCGATTCAATGCGAATGAAAACGGCCTGGAAATGTATCAATTTGTCACAGTGCGTCGAGCGCTTGCAGCGGCTATTGAAGTTGCTGTAGCAGCGACCAATGATCAAGCTGCTGACACGTATACAAAAAGAATTCAAAAACTAGGTGGATTGGTTAGTAATGCAGCCAAGGAAAAAACACCCAAGTCTCTTGACGGTGTCGGTCCTCTTCTGGCCCGGTTAGTAGAGTCTCGTCAGGCGCCTAGGCTTGTCACCAGAATACGGAGTGCGGTTGACCGTCCAAATCTTTATATGAGTGTTGACGAAAGCCTGCTGTCATCAGCTGTCAATCGTGTCGTGGATCGCACGTCTCCTGTGAATGAGTTCGTACTTGGAACACCAGTTCGTGGTACTGGTCACACAAGCGGCCTAGTATTTCTTGACTTTCTACCCTCTTCAGAGCGTGCAGTGACACAGTTATCGTTTCAGGCGACGAACTTAGCGAATACTCGAAGTACAAAAGGACCGGTTACGGTCTGCTCCGAAGGCGTGACTGAATTATCGGCTCAGAAGCGGATTTATATCGATGATGAGCGTGTGTGGGCTGATCCGGCTGTAGCATCTGCCTCAACAAAAACACGAATGACAGGAATCGGGATTAAAAGCCGATTTGGGAAGAATTTTATTCGTCGTGTTGCGTCAAAGAAGGTGTCTCAGATGAAGCCTAAAATTGAAGCAATCAGCGAAAGACGTGCTCAAGAAAGGGTCCGTCGTGAATTTGAGGCCGAGACGGCCGAGGCAATCGGTCAGGCGTCACAAGATTACGAGCATAAATTTCGTCGGCCTCTCCAGTCGCGCGGTTGGTATCCGGAATTACTTCGGATGAGCACTACGCATGAAGAACTCACTGTCGTTGGTCGAAAAGCACTGCGTGATCAGATTGCTGCATTTACTGATCCTCCTAAAGCAGATGACGACACCATTCTTTCGGTGCGTGTGCACGAGACGCTTGTTAACAATGCCAGTGAAATTACTCTCGCAGGCCGAACAATTACTCAAGAGTTTGTTGAAGAGCAGTTAAAAGAGCGGGATGGTGAATTGCCAGAATCATTGACGAGCGCCCCTGATCAGCCGCCGTGGTCAATCACGTTTGCGAAAAGAAAACCCGTGGAAATCAATGCAAAAGATGGAAGTTTCAAGCTTACCATTCGAGGTAGTCAGTATACTTCAGGTGATCGATCATTCCCAGCAATGGATATTTGGGTTGCATATAAAATTGAGACGGTAGCAGATAAGATTCGCCTTGTTCGAGATGGTGACGTTCAGATTTATCCTCCTGGGTTTGTTCCTGGTGGTGATAAAAAGCTGAGTGTTTCCGAGACCTCATTACGGAGAATTCTTCAAAAACGTTTCGGGAAAGTTTTCAAAGCAATTGTTGATATTGAGCCACTCGAACTTCCTGATCAACTCGCTGCTGCTGGCCCATTGCCAATGGAGCAGTTTGTGGCTCGTAAAGACGGATGGATGGCAATTGGTTGGCGAAAAAAAGATAAGTCGTCCGGGAAGAGTAAGGATTCAGTAGCAGGACTAGAAGTACCACTTCAGTTTGTTAGCCAACAGTAAGGACAATTACTCATCTGAACGAATCATCTCGGTGAGGCGATTGGCCTCGGTGATTGCATCATCAATAGGCAGTCCCTGAGGAACGCCAGGCCGAGTGTGGCCCGCGGCTGAAACATAAGCATTACGAAGTATCTCGAGCCTTCGTGTGACACGGGGCAAGAGGGGTTGAGCTTGTTGGGTATCCCATTCCCTGGGGACGCCTAGGTCATCCAGTACGGCTCGACAGATCGCCCAATGCCCTTCATGTCCGGGATGAACGGTGTCTGGGGCAAGAACAAAGGCAGGATTCGAGGCGCGGTTCAGTTCAAGCGATTTTTTCATTGGGCTGTGAATATCTATGACGATCCATCCGTTTTGTCGCTTTGAAAGCAACCATTTGGAATATTGTTCAAGGACGGCATCATAATCGGTTGAGCCTGCTGGACCACGCTTGTCTGGGCGTTGATCGTAGACAGGCGGGGTGAGGTGGATAATCTGGGCCCCAACGCCTTCTACTTTTTCATGAAGGCGAGTAATACCTTCGCAAAACTTGCTTAATCGTTCAGTGTCAAAAGGCTGATAAATGCCGCAGTTCATGCCATAACAGGCTAGTACAACGTTGGGCCGGCTGATCCTCAGCACCCGGTCCAGGCGTTCATGCAAATCTGGCCGTGGGAATTTTCCACCCGCATGTCCGTTTTCTGAGAGACCAGAGACAGTCTCACTCGGGAGTGCCATGTCGATCACACGGGCAGAAGTGCCTGCTGTCTCCATCCAGCATGTGAGATACGAAACCCAGTGACCGCTGAATGTAATGGAGTCACCAAGAACAACAACACGATCGGATTCGATAAGCATTTGGCGTAGAGCTGACTCAGTTTTATCAGGGGTGGCAGCAGTGAGGCCATTTGGGGCGATCATGACTTGCCAACCGTAAGCGAAAGCACACAATGCAACTGGCCAGACGATTTTTTTTGTCCTCACAATTGACTCCGCCTTTAGTCAGACACTTTCTGTACCGGCTTTGCACCATCTTTGATAGCAAAAAGATGACTTCGGTTTGCGATATAGAGTGTTTCATTGGCCACAATTGGTGTTGAGTAAACGCTGTTTCCCATATTGATTTCTGCTATGAGTTCCATTTCTTTTGATTGCTTAAAGATGCAAACGTCGCCGTCTTCATCACCGATATAGACCTTGCCATCAACAAGAAGAGGAGACCCCCAACTTGCTGCCAGCATGTCGTATGTCCAATAGGGTTTTCCAGTCGAGACATCCAGGCAATGAAGAAGGCCGCTAAAATCCGCGACAAAGAGCAGGCCATCTTTGATTGCAACCGTGCCGCAGGTGCGGTGCATTGTTTCTTCAAAACTGAGTTTCCCGTTTCCATCGGCATCAAATCCCGGGTAGTGCCACACAGCGGCTGAGTTAGGGTTGGGGCATGCAGCCTCGCCGTTTTCCTTATCAATTGCCTGTAATCGCCGATGGGGTAGTGGAGTGTCTGGGTCCTCAAGGCTGATTGCAAGTTCAGGGCTTGTGTCACCTCGCTTTGTTGGATCAATGCACCAGAGATGACCAGTTCCTTCACCATGCTCGGGGTCTTCACCAACCGCTATATAAACAAATCCTTCATGAAACACAGGTGTGCCAATGATATGGTTTCTATCTGCACGTCCGCCGAGTGAATATTTGGATTCCTTTGGGTTGCAATCAAATTCCCAAAGGAGCTTTGCACCACCGTTCCCATCTCCACGTGCGTCAAAGCTATAGACCCAACCATCACCACCGCCAAAAAATACCTGTGGTACGCCATCAACTTCGGCGTATCCTGGGCTCGACCATTGTCCATGGAGAACATTTGGGCCTGGTGAGGCGTCTGACCATAAGACTTTGCCATCTCTTTTATCGACACAGATGAAGCTCGGCGCGTCTGGGTTTGGCAAACTAATATGTCCTTCATCAACACCGTTGCTGGTATTCACAAAAAGAAGGTCACCGGATCCTGTGACACTGCAAGAACACATATTGTGTTGCGACACTCCGAGTGTGGCCATCATATCGAGCACCCAGACGACATCAGCCTCAGAGTCGTCTTCTGTCGCCTCGTCGGTAAAAGATCCATCATTCTCGCCATCGTGAAAGCCTTCTGTATCAAGGCACTTAACTTCACCACGACTACTCACGTACCAGAGCCGGTCGCCTTCGACCAAAGGTGAGCAACAGATTCCTTGAAGGGGCCAGTCGTGTACTCGACCTGATGCAAGTTTTTCACTTGAATCCTGCCATAGGAACGTTCCGTCAGTAACATCAAAGGCAATAAGGCAGCCCAAGTCAACTTTTGCCGGATACCGTTCGATCCAGCCATTGCCGTTATTTGTTCCAACAAATATTTTTCCATTTGAGACAACTGGGTTGCCGTAACTCTGACTGCCGAGCGTGGCCACCCACGCAATATTCTTGCTCGTATCGGCTTGCCACTGACCGGACTCATAGTCAAATTCACCAGGTTCCCATTCAATGGGCATTCCGGCAGCTTCGGCCACATTGTTTCGATGAGGCGAACCTCCCCATTGGTTCCAATCCTTAGCGGAAGCCGTTTCATCTATGGAAAAGGCAAACCATGTAAAAAAGAAAAAAATAAAACTCAGAAATCTCACTAAACTGCCTCCACTATGACACACCTATCTGCCAAAGGGCATGGGTGTGTGCGTACTAGTTATTTACTATTTGTTCCCGCTTCGATCGCCCAAAGCTTTGTTGGGCTTTCGCTCATGTAGTACAAGCGACCATTTGCGGCAACGGGTGTCGTACGAAGTTTGGTTCCATCCTCATGTTCGATTTCAGAGAGGAGCTCCATTTCCTTGCCGTGCTTGAAGACATACATGATGCCATCATCGTTCCCCACAAAAACCTTGCCATCAGCAACACAAGGCGATGACCAGGTATTTGCGAACATGTTTTCAGTCCAATAAAGTTCACCGGAG
>JBDOMQ010000098.1:0-6737 GCA_039831725.1 Pirellulales bacterium | reverse complement strand
GTTGCATTATTTCTTCAGAGGCACCCGGGTGGTGTGAGTCAGGTAGATAGTTACGACCAAATACCTACTGAGGTACTTCTGCCTGCTTTTCTTGTGAGTGAACTAGAGGTCGCATTCATGATCGGCTTTCGTATCTTGCTTCCGTTTCTTGTTCTTGATTGCGTTGTTGCAACGCTGGTTGTCTCAACAGGTCTTGTTATGTTGCCTCCTACAATCGTTTCTCTTCCGTTGAAGCTACTGGTGTTTGTTATGGCGGATGGCTGGTCTCTTGTTGTTCGGGGGTTGCTCGATGGAGTTCGCCTGAATACGTCATAGTTTTCACAGTTCTCTTGTTTTCGTTACTCTGGTCCGACAATTTTCAGGAAGTGTTTGCATGGCAAGTCTTGATCTTGTTCCACTTGTTCGATCTTCACTTATCGAAGGCGGCTTGCTGCTGGCGCCAGCACTTTTTGCTGGCCTGTCGGTGGCGTTGGTGGTTGGTGTTCTGCAGTCAGCCACCGGTATCCACGAACCGCTGATTGGTATGGTCCCACGGCTCGTGGTTATGGTGGCCGTGATCTTCATGACAGGCGGTTGGATGATTGAACGATTTGTGAGCCTCTTTCAGGCTAGTGTTCTTTCGCCCTAGCGGAGCCTCGGTTTTTATGACAACAGCGTGTGTTTTGCTGGCCACCGAACCGGTAGCTAGCTCGAGGCTCTTTGATTTGTTTTCTGGGTCAGCACTATTTGTCTCTGCCGGAGTGCTGACTCGCATTGCTGGTGTTCTGCTTGGCGGTGGCATGCGACTTTTTCCGGGCGGTACTGTTCATCTTCGGCTTGCGATTCTTTTTGTTCTTGGCCTTGCCGCTGCGCCAGTAGCAATCTCAGTGGCACAGGTGCAAAATGCTGCTGAACAATCATTTTTGCCAATGATATTTTCAGAACTTCTCGTCGGTGGTTGTCTTGGCCTGTCGATTAGCTTTTTGGTTTCAGTTTTTGAGTCTGTGGGGAGTGTGTTTGCAAATGTCGCAGGGTTGAATTGGGCAGATGTTTTTACGCCGGGCGGAAGTGGAGGCCCTGGTGTCGCCCGTCTTTGTGGGTGGGCAGGTCTGGCCTCGTTTGTTGCAGCGGGCGGTCAACAGGTAGTAGTCGCTGGCTTGATCGATAGTTTCTTACAGATGCCTGTAGGTGCACTTGCTGGAGCAAATGATTTGCTTGGAACGCCAGTCGTAATGAGGCTGATTGAGTTGCCGGCTCTTTGTCTCCAACTAACGCTTATGATTTCCGCTCCTATTCTAGCTGCTGTAATAACAACTCATTTGACGGCAACAATCTGTATGCGTTCTATAGCTGTAACGCCTGGCCCAGGGGTGCTGCAGGGTATCGCAGCGGCTGTGATGCTTGGTGGACTCATTGTCGGTAGCCAGCAGTGGGCTGGTCATGCGGGAGAAATTCTCCGCACTCCGTTTGAAGCAAGTTTTGGAACAGCAGATTCGGTGCGTTCTGCAGCCAGTCGGGGTGCTGTCGAGACGGGGAGGAAAATTCATGAGTGAAAGCCATGATCGAACTCTTCCTGCCACACCTCGGCGGCGAGAGGATGCTCGTAATAAAGGTCTGGCTCCAACAGGCGCTGTATTGGGATGGCCAGCTATGGCATCAGTGGTGTTGGTCGCGTTACCATTTTGGTTTCGAGCGACTGTCTCAGCTGCAGTCGCTGCAATTGAAAATATTCAAATGACCGGAAAGGGTGGGGAGGGGCAGATTTATCTACCACTTGTTTATCCGACAATTGTTGTAGTCGTGCTTGCCCTCGGTGTCTTGTTACTAATTCGTACGTTTTTTGACGGAGCGGCATGGCGACTTGACCGCCTTGTTTTCTGTTTTGAGCGAATTGATCCAAAAGTTGGTTTACAGCGAATACTATCCAAGACCACTGTTGTTCGGATTGTGATTTCTTTACTTGGCTTTGCGGTTCTTGTCTCTGCGGCTTGGTTGTTTGCGGGGCCGCTCATCGTTGTTCTGGGTGATTTGCCGGTAAGTTTTAGTCGAAGTGCAGGGCAGGGCAGTGAAGTGCTGGCTGTGGCAGTCAATTATCTGTGGGGTATTCTGGCAGTTGCAAGTATTGTCTCTGCTCTAGACTGGTGGCTACAGCGTTTTCGTTTTGAAAGAAAGATCCGAATGACTCCGAGTGAATTGCGTGAGGAGTTACGAAGCCTACGAGCTGATCCCAAGGTGCGGTGGCAGCGTAATGGATCGTGATGATTACACGCGTAACTCGCTTTCCTCCGTTCGTTCAGGACAATTTTCCAGAGCTTCTTTTACGGGGCCGTCGAGAAACTCATCAACCTGAGTAATTGCTCGTCCTTCAAGGCCTTCTACTGTCAGTGCAGATTGTAGGTCAACATTCTTGAAAAGTGGGTCCGCTGCGAGGCGTTCAACGAGATCGTTGTCACGACCATCACGGATGCCTGCTGTAGCCGCGTGACTGTGGCGACGAATGGCTTCATGAAGTTCTTGTCGATCACCCCCGGCGGTTGTGGCAGCCATCAAGAGGCGTTCGCTAGCCAGGAAGGGAATGTGTTGCTCAAGGTTGCGACGAATACTCCCAGGGAGGACAACAAGTCCGCCGGCAATGTTTGAATAGATTGTGAGTACCGCATCTGTAGCAAGAAAAGCCTGTGGTAGCACAAGGCGGCGAGGAGCCGAGTCATCGAGTGTTCGCTCGTACCATTGCACTGCAGCCGTTTGGCTCGCCGTCTGCTGAAGACCCATAATGAAACGACTCAGGCCGCACATTCGTTCCGCTCTCATGGGATTTCTCTTGTATGGCATTGCAGACGATCCGACTTGATCAGTTTCAAAAGGCTCCTCGAGTTCGCCCCATGCCGCTGCAATTCTTAGATCGTTACCTGCTTTGTGAGATGATTCTGCGATGCCACCAAGAGCAGTTAGAACTTGCGAATCAATTTTCCGAGGGTATGTCTGTCCAGTAACCGGGAATGATTTTTCAAAACCCATTTTTTTTGAAACGAGTTCATCAAGCTGCCTTACTTTTCCGTGGTCCCCATCAAATAGCTCAAGGAAACTAGCTTGTGTTCCTGTTGTACCTTTAACGCCGCGGGCGCACAGATGCGCGCGTCGGTGATGAAGCTCATCAAGGTCGAGAAGAAGATCAAGGATCCAGAGGCAGATTCGCTTTCCTATAGTAGTCGGTTGAGCTGGCTGTAGGTGTGTACGGCCGAGGCAGATTATTGACTTGGTTTCGTTCGCCTTGTTCGCGAGCCTTTCAATAACAGTTGCCAAGCGGGCTGTTGCAAGATCGAGTGATTCACGGATCAAAAACAGATCGGTGTTGTCTGTTACGTAGGCACTTGTTGCCCCAAGGTGCATGATAGGCTTGGCTTCTGGGCAATCTTCTCCAAAAGTATGAAGGTGAGCGAATACATCATGCCGTGTTTGCCGTTCAAATGCGGCAGCTTTTACAAAGTCGATGGTGTCTAAATGCGACCTCATCTGATCCAGCTGGGACGGAGTGATGGGTAATCCCAACTCAGCTTCTGCCTCAGCAAGCGCGAGCCACATTCTGCGCCATAAGCCGTATCGATGCCGATCACTCCAAATGTGAGCCATCTCTTTGGAGGCATACCGATCGGCCAGTGGATTGCTCCATCTTTCAGTTCCCTCTGCCTGCTCGTTCATCATATTTTCAGTCATCACTAGCTTTCGTTAAGATTGTGCTCGGTTCGTAGTTTGTTTATTTCGCTTTCCGGTCGATGTTGACATCATGCAGAAGAAACGCTCAATAGCTAGCCTTGCTCGTGGGCCTCGTGATGCTTCTGCTTTCAGTGATCGATCAAGAGACTCCAGCCAATCTGGGAGTTGTCGACATCGATGGCTGCCGAGACTCCGCAGCGCCATTTCGGCCTGATTCATGGCTTTTGGCCAACTCGCGACCCCAGCCTCTTTCAGGGCTGCACCAAGGCTAGCCGGACGGTTGGGGCCTCCTAGCAATCGTGCCGCTGTGGAATAGCGTCGAAGCACGGTGGCTGCTTGAGCAATTAGGCCGATCGGGCTTTCTCCTGATTGAATCAGCTTGTCAAGAAGCGAGATGGCTTCAGTCGTTCGACCTGCTGCCGCCGCGTCAACCATTTCCCAGACGGTTCGTTGGTTTCCCATGCCTTCGAGGGAATCGACCATCTCTGGCGGAAGTGTCCGTTTTCCTTTCTGCGGTAAAGCTGCAGCGAAGGTAGTGAGTGCTTGATCGATTTGACCGAGTTCATCACCGAGACGCTCGAGTATTGTATCTGCTGTTGCTGTCGGCAAATCGATAGAGTGTGCATGGCGCGCCCATTGGCGAAGCCATTTCGTAAGGTCGAAACGCGGTGGTGTAGAAGTGACAATAGCGAGACCGTGTTGATGCACTGCCTTCGCTAGCCGGGTGTTGGAAGGGAGGCTTCGCACCTCCAAAATGAGAAACCCACCACGTCCGGATTCTCGACTCGCAACGCGTTCAAGAATTTCTCGATGGGCTGAAACAAAGGAATCGGCTCTTCGGACAATAGCTATTCTTGCAGCATCACCGAACATTGGGATTGTTGCAACTTCGTCAAGAATATCTCTTGGATCAGGCTGATCGTCACCTGAGAATTCACGGCATGCCAAGGAAGTGTCATCCTCGTCTGGGTGTATGCATTTGCGTAGCTGGGATAGGATCAAACGGTTCACAAACTGATCATCACCGACGAGCACAACCATAGATGGCTTGGTATCTTCCCCAGTAATTAGACTCTTTAGCCTTTCCGGCTCGAGCAGCAGATCCAGTCCCAGCACCTCTGCCTTTTTTTTTGCCACTGGTCGTCTCTCCTCCTGGGAACGAAAGAAAATTCCTCGTACGCAGTCTAGCGAGATTTATCAGGAGGAGGCCAAGCACCTAGTGAAAACCCGGTAAAGAAGGGCACTGCCCGAAGCTGAAACGTAAATTTCAGGGGTTGTTCGTAGGTGAAGCCCGAGGACTGCCAAGCGTGCCGATGAAACGAGCCGTCCGCAAGGTGATCGGCTCAAGCGTAATACTCTCACCGATATTTCCAGCTGCATCCGGCATCTCAATTCGAACAAATACACGACTTGGTAGCGAACGATGAGGCTTCCAATCGAACGTGCCGTTGGTAGCCTGGTCTGTGGCTATAGTGGCCCAAGGTCCAGTTTGGTGAGGAGAGTATGACAGGCGAACGCTATTTGGAATTGCCAGAGGGTCTTCGAATGCATATCGAATTTCGAAAGCATCAGAATCATTTCCATCAGCCATTGTTACGTCAAGGCTCGTGACTTGCGGTGGCGTTGTGTCGATACCGATCCAGGTTGATGGCGACTCACCTGCCCGGGGGGAGATTGGTGGGCCAGGGACATCTCTGACAATTTCCAAACGACATCCGAATAGCCCTTCCCCTTTGAATTCAACATCGATAGGGCTTACCGTGTCTTCGTCAACTGCAAGTCGCTCCCAGGAGGTTCCACCATCTCGTGTGCTCCAGAGTTCCACTCGAAAAGGACCTTGCATGTCTTCAGGGACATCAAAACTGTACTCCCAGCTAAAACTTTGCACTCGCATAATGTGGAGCGGACTGCCTTGGTATTCCGTGACAAAACCAGTTTTTTGGTTTTGTGAAGACTGTGGTTTTTTAAGCTTTTCCTCTATGGCGTCTGCGAGGGTCGGTGAGGAGATTGTCAGGACGGGCGATGAGGAAACTCCTTCAGTCTGTCCCTGTGGAGTGCTACCGTGCACAGGTGAATGTTGGGTGTAGGCAACAGGTTCTCCAGCTGACCACGGATTGCCAGGGGTTGGTTTCCAATCCAGTCCCGAATTGCGCGTATCCGAGAAAGGATTCTTTACTACTACAGATTGTGTCCGACGATGAGATCCAGCGAGTGGTGATGGAATCGCAGGTGCGATTATTTCATTTGCAAGATCAGATTGAGATACATTTGGATCAGTAGGTAACAAAGAGAACTGCTTAGTCGTGCGATGGCCAGCAGTATCTGCAACAGAGATTTTTACCGTGAGGCCCTCGATTTCTTGTCCAGCCCACCAGATTTCTTCACCAATGAGATGCGCCGGTGATCGTCTTGAAAGAACGGGCTCGGTGGCGATCGATTTCCAATCCCCACTTGTTTGGCGATATTGGAAGAGAATCGAGTCCATGTTAATTGAGTCGTCCGCTGCAGCATAACGGCAGATGATTTCACCATCTGATCCCTTCCAAACGCGTCCAGAGAGTCGAGGGGCCGCGGCATCAACAAGAACTCTTGCGTCCGGCCCTTCACTGCCTCTGGCTCTATTTTTTTGATCAATGGCGCGAATACGGAACCAATATTCACCATCAGTATCTGCTTCAAAAGGGATGGACGAGTTTGGCGGTGACGTCGAACCTGCTGGTGTCCATGTAAGACCAAAATCAGTTGAGACACTCATTTCTACCTGCCGCACTGCGGCATCAGGCGTTGCCGGCTTGGGCAGTCGAAATGGTATTGCAAATTGCCGCTGGGTGGTTCGAACAAGCTCTGGCAACATCGCAGAGTCTTCTGACAACGTGGCTGAAAAGGCCTCAGGAACCCCAAGAACGAGACAGAGAAAGAGGAGTAGCAAGGCGTTTAAGCGAAATGTATTCATAGACTTCATGAATCTTTCCAGATCTCCGTACATTGACCTCACAATCGATATCGGCCATTTGTTTCCGAAAATCGTGCTTTTCCGATACAAC
>JBDOMQ010000343.1:0-6757 GCA_039831725.1 Pirellulales bacterium | reverse complement strand
GTTGTCCAACGACTTCTTCACCATCCTTGAGTGCTCCAATTCGACGAACATCTATTCGGCATGACGAATAAAACTTCAATGCTCGTCCACCCGGCGTTGTCTCTGGACTGCCAAACATAACACCAATTTTTTCACGTATCTGGTTGATGAAGATTACACAGGTTTTGCTTTTCGCTATGGCGCCTGTAAGTTTCCGCATCGCTTGACTCATCAGTCGAGCCTGGAGCCCCACGAAGGAATCACCGATTTCACCATCGAGTTCTTTTTGAGGAACGAGAGCGGCAACAGAGTCAACAACGATGACATCAACGGCGTTTGATTTAATAAGCAATTCCGTAATGTTCATTGCTTCTTCACCACTGGTGGGCTGGCTGACGAGCAGTGTTTCGAGAGTTATGCCAAGTTTCTTTGCCCAGCTTGGATCGAGCGCGTGTTCGGCATCAATAAATGCTGCGACACCACCATCGGCTTGGGCTGCCGCCACGGCGTGAAGAGCAAGAGTGGTTTTACCGCTCGACTCAGGACCAAAGACTTCAATAATTCGGCCTCTTGGAAACCCATTACCACCGAGTGCTAAATCGACGGAAAGGCTTCCACTCGGGATGCCCGGAACAACTATCGTTGAATCTGCTCCGAGCGGCATGATGGAGCCCTGACCAAACTCTTTTTCGATCTGTGCAACAGCTGTCTTGAGTACGGGATTCTTATCAATGAATGCATCGGCTGAACTAGCCGTACCTTTCTTTTTTGTTGAGCGGCTAGTTGCTTGTGATGTTACGGCCTTCTCTTTCGTTTGCTTCGTCTTGGCCATACGTGTTGACGCTCCTTCTTTTTGTGTTGACGATTTAGATGGTATCTTAGGTGATTGTTTTACCGCGCTAATCATTATCGATTCCTTTCAACGATTCTTTCTGCGCGAATGCCACCATTACGACAGGCGTTGAAACAAAAGTGTGACCAATTCCTGGAAAACCGGCTACGCCACGGAGGTCAGTTTTGAATCTTTGCAACAAATTGAGGTTTGCATTCGCGTGTTTCAACGAAGCGAAGGGCACACACCACATCGCACAATCACCCCCACACGTAGAAGGTGAACATGCGTATAGTATCGGCATTTTCCTAGGGTAGCAAGTGGAAAAACTGATTTTTTTGCGTTGGAGTGGGCTTGGTGCCTGCCGCACGGCCATAGAATCGTCAAAAGCTAAGCATTTGCCGGTAATCTTTGAATCGCTGATCGACCAGTGAGCGATCCAGCTTTTCAAGTCGGTCGAGGCTGAAGTCTTCAACAGTAAAACTGGCTGTAACTGTGCCGTAGGCAAGGGCTTCTTTCAACGCCTGAGGGTCGAATCGGCCGAGTGAAGCAAGGTGTCCCATCATGCCCCCGGCAAAACTGTCGCCGGCACCAGTTGGGTCGAGTACTTTTTCGGTTGGGAAGGCTGGCATGACATACGTTTCATGTTCACTGAAGAACATGGCGCCGTGCTCGCCTTTCTTGATGACTACAAATTTCGGCCCCATTGCCCGTATAGCATGACCAGCTCGGACAAGATTTTCGTCCTCTGCAAGTAGTTTTGCTTCGGCATCATTGAGGACGAGCCCATCAATTTTTTTCAGCAGTTCACCAAGCTCATCCCTTTGTATGTTGATCCATAAATCCATGGTGTCCGCAACAGTGAATTCAGCATTCTTAGCTTGCTCGAGAACATTGAGCTGGACCGCAGGAGAGGCATTTCCAAGAAAAAGAAATCGGCAGTCTTGGTGAGATGCTCCTAATTTTGGCTGGAATTCATCCAGAACATTCAGGTGTACTTCAATGGTCTCGCGGTCATTCATGTTCGGAAGGTATCGGCCTCGCCATCGGAATGTCTTGCCACCGGGGATTATCTGAAGCCCTGATGTATCGATTCCCTTTTTTTCAAGCATGGCAGTGTGCTCTGCGGGCCAGTCTTCACCCACTGCTCCGATCATGCGAACCGGAGAGAAGAAACTTGCTGCATATGAAAAAAAAACGGCAGATCCCCCGAGGACATCGTCTCGCCTGTCTGTTGGGGTTTCGACACAATCAAAAGCTACACTTCCAACGACAAGCAGCGGCATTCATATCTCCTTCGTAAACGAAATAACTTGAGGAATAGACTTGGCTTCTTTCATGAAACCAAATGATCTCGAAATCGAACTGTACCTGTTTCCTGTACTGCGCGCCTACCAAAGCTCATTTTATTGACAGAATTCAAGAGCATCGTGGAGTCGAGCCAAAGATTTTTCACGACCTAAAATCGTGAGACAGTCGTAGAGCCCAGGCCCGACGGTTGTTCCTGTTACCGCCACACGCACTGGGTGAATAAGATCGCCCACTTTCTTTCCGGCATTTTCAACGACAGACTTCAGAGCAGTCTCAAGCGTTTCGGGATGAAACGACTCAGCAGACTCGACGTGCTCAATAAATTGTCTGAGCAATTCTGCAGTTCCGGGCTTTGCTAATCGTTTGGTTACAGCAGCGGGATCTAACGCCAACTCTTCAACAAGGAAAAATGTGGCATAGGTCAGGATGTCTCCGGCAACCTTAAGGCGGTCTCCAGATGCTTCAATAATTTGAGCTACGAGCGACTTCATTTCATCGGCTACCGGTTCGGTAACAAGGCCAGCCTTCACAAGAAACGGCATCATAAGGTCTAGTTTCTCAGCCGTTGAAAGTTGCTGCATGTAGTGGTCTTGGACTGTCCATAACTTTTTTGGGTCGAAACTCGCTGGTGAACTATTTACGCGTTCGAGTGAAAAGTTCTCAATCAGTTGGCTGCGGGTGAAGAACTCGGTGTGGTCATCAAGAGACCAGCCGAGGAGCGTGAGGTAGTTGTCAATCGCCCATGGAAGGTAGCCAACGTCCCGATAGAAATCGACAATAACTGGGTTGAATGTATCAGACTCTGGTTCAAGACCAATCTGGTTCGCGATCTTCATGCCGTGTTCATTCACTTGAGCGAAGTCACGGTTTTTAAGATATTTTGCAAGTTTACGCTTGCTGAGTTTGGTGCGGCTTCCTGGTTCTGCAACAAGTGGCAGGTGTGCAAAAGTTGGTAACGGATAGCCGAGGCTTTGATAGATAAAAGCTTGTCGAGGTGTATTCGAGAGGTGCTCTTCCGCCCGAATGACGTGACTGATCTCCATTTCGTGATCATCAACAACAGTTGCAAGGTGATAAAGACATGATCCGTCAGCCCGTTGTATGACGTGGTCTTGTTCCCGTTCCCAGGCAAAGGTCACCTGTCCACGTACTTTGTCATCGATGACGAGTTGCCCTTCCCTTGGCATTTTTAGCCGGACGACGGCTTGACGGCCTTCTGCTTCAAACGCGGCAGCTGTTTTTTCATCAAAGGCCGCAAATCTTCGGCTATAGAGGAAAGGACGGCCGGCAGCCTGCGCCTCTTTGCGCTCGGTATCAAGTTCTTGAGGGGTTGCAAAGTCTCGGTAGGCAAAGCCGGTATCAAGAAGCCGTTTGGCTGCAGTTGCGTATCGATCGGCACGTTGAGATTGAAAATACGGTCCGTGGTCACCTTCAACACCCGGACCCTCATCCCAATTTATCCCAAGCCACTCAAGACCTTTAAGGATTGGTTCCAAAGCGGTTTCCAGATTACGGATTTCATCAGTGTCATCAATCCGCAAAATGAATTTCCCGCCGTGGCGTTTAGCAAATAGCCAATTGAATAAAGCGGTACGGACACCGCCGATGTGAAGAAAGCCAGTAGGGCTTGGCGCAAAACGAGTTCGTACTGTCACAGGGTACCTCCGAGGACACTATCGGGAAACAAGAGCGTTTCGTCAAAGGGCTGCTAAGCAGCCCGCCCGTTCCTCGCGAGTTTGCGGAGTCGACGACGTTCAGACTTCGATAGACGACGTTGCAGAGGAGGTTCGTTATCACCTTGATCGAAGTCATTCTCAATTGCGTTTTCCCCTTGGGGGCGTGGCTGGCTGGTGGTTCCGTGATCTGGAACCTCCTCAAAGTCAATGGCTGTCGCTGCGATTGGCCGTGCGTCATCAGGAGATGAAGGTCTGGCAGCAGAGGTGGCCGGACGTATTTTTTTCTTAGGCGTCGAATCCTTTTTTTGCTTACAAAGGCCGTCAATCTCTCGGAGGCTACTGCGAACTGCCAAGAGCATTGCGAACAAGATACAGCCGCTCCCAGCGAGCCACGTTGCATTTGCAAGAAGAAGAAGACGCGGATCGCTTACAGAAAACCAGACGCAGGCTGTTGAGGCACACCATAAAAGAAGTCCTGGTGTCAGTGCCAAGAAGGACGCAAGCCGTTCACGGAGCTTTAAGAACGTTGCTGTAACAGAAACACAGATGCATAAAGAGCCAACGGAGACCCACCAGCCGAGGCCTTGCGGCCCGAAAGGCGTATTTGTTGCCTGAAGTAGGGCCGCTGCAACTGCTGGCCCAATTGGTAGGGTCGTTGCTAATGATGCACCGATCAAGACGATCGCCAGAACTCCCCATAGCCGGAATCCGGGTTTCGACGTGTCGCAGCGATTGCGTTGGAGGGATCGAAGGATTAACGCTGTTCCGGTCGCAAGCAAAAGGAATGTTTGTGTCAGCCAGCCTGCCAGGTTGGCTTGCCCTTGCAGGCCAAAGCCTCCTCGAAGGATATCAACGCTTAGGCTGTATTCGCCGCCATCAGGCACGAATTCATAGCTCGCAAATTCACGGCCCAAGCAAGGAACAAGAGCAAGTAAGAGTGCGCAGATTTGGATTGCCGCAATGCCGAATAGAGAGACTACTCGAGTAGGGACCAGGGAAGTCAAGTGCCTGTAAGGGAGCGGAAGCGTCTCCGATTTAACGGAACTCGTATTCCCACTCCCCTGATATGGTGCTGTCTTGACGGCTGAAGCTGGGGCGATCGGTCGCTGTGGCTGACTGCGACCGAATAGTCGGGTCACGGACGGTCTCCTTACGAAAATAGATTGTGATACATCGCGAACTCTTAGATTGTCTGTCGGTTTTCCGGAGCCGTTTACTGAGATTTCGTGGATTCAACGCAGGTCTCTGCGTGACCGGCTTTTTCTGCCTGATCGTTAGAGTTTCAACGTGGTGGCAGTTCCGTGAAGCGTTTGCCCGTTCGGAACAACTCAGGTACGATCTTTCCTGTAAAAGGTCACCTTCGACTGGTTTTTCCACCCATCCACTTGTTTTTGCGGAGACGTTCATTCATGGCTTACACGCTTCCCCCACTTCCCTACTCCTTTGACGCACTCGAGCCTCATATTGATGCTCGCACAATGGAAATTCACCATGACAAACATCATGCTGCCTATGTGGCAAACGTGAACAAAGCTCTTGAAGGTAGTCCATTAGCGGAACTGCCCATAGAAAAACTCATCAGTGACCTAGAGCAGGTACCAGAAGCAATTCGTACTGCTGTACGCAATAATGGCGGCGGACATGCAAATCATTCACTTTTCTGGGAATCATTGGGAGGCGGTAAAGGTGGTGAACCGTCGGGAGAACTCGGTCAGGCAATTTCCTCGGTGTTCGGCAGTTTCGCAAATCTCCAAGAATCGTTTACCAAAGCAGCAATGACACGTTTCGGTAGCGGGTGGGCCTGGTTGTCTGTTGATCCTCAAGGCAAACTCCTTGTAGAGAGCACGGCAAATCAGGACAGTCCGGTCATGCATGGCAATATTCCCCTTGTTGGAGTCGATGTGTGGGAGCATGCCTACTATCTTCTCTACCAGAATCGACGAGCCGACTATGTGAAGGCGTTTTTTGACGTCGTGGATTGGGATGTTATCGGAAGTCGTTTCGTGGCAACCAAGGCCTAGCCTATTTCCCCTAGGCTCTCCAGCTTTGAATTAACTATCTGCTGTATCACGATCTCAACGTGATACAGCAGTTTTTTTTAGCTGATGGTAATTCAGATAAAGGATGACGTTGACAGCTAGCCGATAGAAAACGTATTCCCTGCCTAATCCGATTTTCTAGCCATGCTGTTTGGGAGAAACGTTCATGCATCTGATCACCCGGATCAAAGCCTACCGTTGGTGTGCCGTAGTAGGCACAGTTGAGTTGTCGTGTCTCATTGTGCTTCTTGCTTGTGGCAGTGGTTGCAAAAGTGGGGCATCGATGGGTACGTCGTGGGGATCACTCGGTATGGGTGGGCCTGATCCTGCAACGCTCGCTGAGGCACCGGAGTTTGATGGAGACACAACAAAACCATCAGCAACCGCGCAGCCCTATCCAACAACATCGACACCTGATAGCTACGCGCTGCAACCGAGCGATCAGGCTCTTCCGGGAGACCAGGCTCTGCCTGCCATGGTTGCCGCAACACCTCCGGCTACACAGGCTCCTGTCACATATGGTTCAACGCCTTCAACTGCTCAGCCAACAACACCAGACTCAAGTGCGGTTGCATCCACATCGCCGCAACCGCAGGTCGGTCCATATCAGTCCGTACCAGCGGCAGTTTCTAGCGCACCAGACGCATTGGCAAGTGCTCCTCAAGGACCTGATACCACAAACAGGTTTAGTAATTCTTCTGCCCCCACTGGGACGGCTCCTCCACCGATGGCGAGTACTGCAGCAAGCGGACGTTTTTCAAGTTTGGGTGATCAGCGAGTAGCGGGACTTCAGCCGTCGGCTAGTATGGGCGGAAGTCGATTTAGTAGTCCGCCGGCAGTCAATGCTCCAGTGAGTCCTGCATTTTCCCAGACCGCTCCCAACGTACCTTCTACGGGGAGTCGGTTCTCAGCTATGTCGG
>JBDOMQ010000073.1:0-6821 GCA_039831725.1 Pirellulales bacterium | reverse complement strand
GGCTCACATCCGCAAGTTGGCTCACATCCGCAAGCTGGCTCACAGCAGCGACGTTGTGCACGTCGAGCCATCTTTGCTTCGTGAAGGCTTCGAAGCCATGAGCCGAGACGGCAGCATCGTTTCTTACTGCAGCAACCGGAATCACAGCAGGCAGGCTCACAGCCACAGCTTGGCTCGCAACCGCAGGCAGGCTCACAAGCAACTTCGCAACCACAAGTTGGCTCGCAACCGCAAGTTGGCTCGCAACCACAAGTTGGCTCACAACCACAAGTTGGCTCACAGCAACCAGCTCGACCATGGTGGTGTCCGAAAAGACCAGCTTCGGCAAAGGTACCAAAACACAATAAAAGTGCGGCCGATAGACCGCCTAAGTAAAACGCACGACTCATGGGTGAGCCTCCTTGACACTTGAATAGGGTGGAAAATCCGCCGAATCCCTTGATCGACGGTGAAGCGACGGAGGCGCCCGAAGCTTCCCTCAAAAGTTGCACACAGAAAAGCGATGTCAAACTTTTCCGGGGGGTTTTTTTAAAAAAAATATCTGATATGCGTTTTTTGGGCTTTAGAGAGCTCTTCAGACGACTTTCAATTAGTATTTTGCTTAACTCTGTCGAGTTTTGAGAAAATCTGTTACTTAAAAACAGGGTCCAGACGGCCCCCTGTAAAGTGGTAGAAAGGGGTCGGTCTTACTTTTGAGTGCTAGTTCAGCATTTCACGAAAGCGGACGAAAAGGGGTGAAGAATCGTGTGGACCCGCTGCTGCCTCTGGATGGTACTGAACGCTTGCAGCGGCCTCAGTCTTATGGCGGATGCCTTCAATAGTGCCATCATTGAGGTTCCTATGCGTGATCTCAAGTGTTGGTGGAAGGGTTTCTTCCTCGACAGCAAATCCATGATTCTGTGATGTGATTTCAACACGTCCAGTGTCAAGATCGATGACGGGTTGATTGGCTCCACGGTGACCAAACTTGAGTTTAAATGTTTTTGCACCACACGCCTGAGCCAACAATTGGTGTCCTAGGCATATGCCAAAGATTGGTACTTTTCCAATCAAATCTCGGACAGTAGACACTCCGTAATCGACCACTTCAGGATCACCTGGTCCATTACTCAAGAAAACACCATCTGGCTTTAGCTGAAGCACCTCATTCGCTGTCGTAGTACCCGGTAAGACAGTAACTTTACAACCCTGTGAAACAAGATGCCTTGCGATATTCCATTTCATACCATAGTCAAGTGCAACAATATGTTTTTCACCGGTATGTTGTGGTTCGGGTGGAAATTCTCCACCTTCCGTTGGCTGGCGAAGCGGTGTTCCATCAGAGGACAGCGGTTCATTCCATTGACTTGCGTCAGAAGGTATGACTTCCTTCACAAGATCTCGACCAACGAGTTTTGGTGCATCCCGCGCCATTTGTACGAGTTTGTCTTCATCGAGAATTTCACTTGAAAGGATACCAGTCATTGCTCCTTGAATTCGGATTTGTCGAACAAGAGCTCGTGTATCGATGCCACTAATACCTACGACACCAGCTGCCTTCAAATAATCATCAAGCGTACCAGTTGCGGTAAAGTTACTTGCCACTCGGCTGACTTCTCGAACTACAAAACCGGCCATCTGAAGATGGCCACTCTCTACGTCTTGAGGATTGATTCCATAGTTGCCGATCTGTGGCGCAGTCATGGTAAGTATCTGTCCTCGATAGCTTGGATCAGTAAGAATCTCCTGATACCCGGTCATTGAGGTATTGAAACAGACTTCCCCGGTCACTGTTCCCTGGTGACCAAATGCCTCACCCAAAAAAAATGTACCATCTTCGAGTGCAAGGGCTGCTTGTGCCACACCAAAACTCCTTTTTGATTCGGATTGTCAAACCGTGGAAACCTTGAAGGCGGTTCTACTGTTCCTGATCATAGCAGCCCAAACTGCAGCGAAAACCAGTATGGTTCGTCTGCCGTAAAACACACAATTTCTCGCCCTCAGTTATGATTTCTGACGTACCAAACGGTGTGTGGAAGAAAAATAGGTTTTTTGGAGAAAACTGTATGCAGGCACTCAGTCGATCTCAAGTGCGTGACGTCGACCGGGTGGCAATAGATGAATATTGCGTCCCGGGTATTGTTCTCATGGAGAATGCTGGCCGCAATTCGAGTGAAGTTGTGGTGCGTCTATTTGATTCCATTTCAGACCAAAACGTGGTCGTGGTAGTGGGCCACGGGAATAATGGTGGAGATGGGTTAGTCATTGCACGATACCTGGAACTTGCTGGAGCAAAAGTTCGGGTCGTACTCGCCGCGTCCCCACAGCGTTTCGAAAGAGATTCATTGGCAAATCTCGATATCATCAATCGGTCGGGAATAGACCAGGTATGCCTTGCGGGGGCTGCAGTAGAGCAGTGGCAGAACACATTGTTACCGGCAACATGTGTAATTGATGCGATTCTTGGAACGGGTGCTTCTGGTGCTGCAAGAGGGGATTCGAAAGTTGCAATCGAATCGATTCTTGGACGAATGAAAATAGCCCCCCGGCCCTATGTCGTCTCTATTGATGTGCCATCAGGTTTTGATTGTGATCGTGGAGTACCATACGGACCGTGTGTTTGTGCCGATGAGACACTAACCTTTGTCGCATTAAAACAGGGTTTTAAGACAACTGATGCAGAGCGTTATACAGGCAGGATTCACGTTATCGATATTGGTGTACCAAAGGTTGTGCGCAATCGATTTGGCTTATGAGTTTCTGTAGGCAAAACTTTGGTCGCTTCGTGTGAATCAACGTGGGCGCCTTGGATGTGCACCGTGCCTTCTTTCTTTTAGCAAGACAGGAGTCCCACGGAAACCGCGGGGGATAACTGGCCAGGCGTCTGTGAGGAAGTAGGCATATGTTCCCTCTGGAAAATCGGGTGTGACGCAGAATCTACCATTGCACTCATCGAGATCTCCTGTCCCTACGCAAAATTCATAATCCTGGATAAAGGCTCCGTCATAGTGGCCACCAGGCCCGGCACTTCCACCTGGTCGTTCACCTTTTTTTAATTGGAAACTCGTTGTGAGTTTTACAATGTCACTTTTCGGGTCGTCCGCTCGTTGGTAGCCAAAGGCGTAATACACGGGGAATCCGTCTGCTGCCCAGCCAATGAGTGGGGAATGTGTGTCGTGGTCATTCTTGCCTGCGACAAAATCGAGTTCTTCCAGGAGACCGGTAGGAAGACCGTGGTAGTGGTATATACCG
This sequence comes from Pirellulales bacterium, assembly GCA_039831725.1. Classification (GTDB taxonomy): domain Bacteria; phylum Planctomycetota; class Planctomycetia; order Pirellulales; family UBA1268; genus UBA1268. The sequence goes on along the minus strand of JBDOMQ010000073.1, from coordinate 3,590 downwards.
CCGGGCTGCACATGAGCATGATTGGAGTCAAGTCCTAGACCAACTGCTCCTCCAAGTGCCTCGTAGTTCCAGTCAGCATTTCGATCACCCATCCAAAACTCAGCCGTCCCAGGCTCAAAAAGTACGCCGTTAATGCCAATACCGAAGGGCATGTTCGGTGGGCCGTGGCTGGTGCTTTGGTGGAGTGGAGTTATCGTATCGTTTGGGGTTGGTTGAAGTGGAATTTTAATTGTCCAACTCTGGGCTGCAATGGCGTTTGGATTACCTCTGTTTGGAAATTCTCCAACGGTATGTTTTGGAATGTCATTTGATTCGATGACTCGAAAGCCATCTCTTTCAGTTATTCGAACACGGTTTGTTGTAGGGGGTTTTTTGTTTGCTGGAACGAGCTCCAAGGTCTTCGCTTCAAAAACTCTATGTTTCCGCATGCGAGGAGGACCTTGCGCAAAGAGAACTATTGAAAAAGTTGTTATGGCAAGAATAAAAGCGAATAACGTAAGTCGATACTTTGGTGTCTTTCCGTTTTTCTCGTTCATCACATTCTCCGGCTGACCTTTGATTACGACCCTTTGGTCTGTCCATTTCCCGTAACGACAAATTTGTATGTAGTCAATTCACGTGGTCCACATGGGCCACGTGCATGAAGTTTATCTGTTGAAATTCCAATCTCTGCACCAAGCCCAAGTTCACCGCCATCATTGAAGCGAGTGCTTGCATTGACGAGTACCACTGCGGTATCAACCTGAGCGGCAAATCTTTCAGCAGCAGATTCCTCCAAAGTTACGATTGCGTCAGTATGTCGAGAACCAAACCGGTTGATGTGCTCAATAGCCGCATCAATTGAACGGACAACACCTATGGAAAGTTTCGGGCCAAGAAATTCCGTTGCGAAGTCTGATTCAGTTGCCTTCCCTACTCCGGGAAGAATCTGGCAGGTCGCTTCATCGCCAAGTATTTCAACGTTCCTTGATTGAAGTTGTTCGGCTATACGAGGAAGATATTCCTGTGCAATATCTCGGTGTACCAGAAGTGATTCTGCTGCATTACAGACACCCATGCGTTGACATTTGGCATCAATTAAAATTCTTTCAGCCATATCAAGATCAGCAGATTTGTCGACGTACACATGGCAGTTTCCACTGAAATGTTTAAGAACTGGCATGCGTGCTTCAGCACAGACTCGTCGGATGAGGCTTTCGCCACCACGTGGAATTGCAAGGTCGATCAGGTTGTCGAACTGAAGAAAAGCACCAACAGCTGCACGATCTGCAATGTCAACAAGTTGAACACAATCAGTTGGAAGGCCACCTGCAGAGATCGCCTGACGAATGCTTTCAACAATTCGTTTGCTTGAGTGGGCTGCTTCCTTTCCTCCTCGCAAAATTACAGCGTTTCCTGAAGCCATTGCGACTGCAGCCGCGTCCGCAGTGACGTTTGGCCGCGACTCGTAAATGAAAAATATGACACCAAGAGGGACACGTACCTTACGAACTTGAAGCCCATTGGGTTGTGTTGATGTCTCAATCAGTTCGCCGACCGGATCCGGCAGTTCGGCTACTGCTTCGACTCCAGCGGCAATAGCTTCAATTCGCTCGCTGTCGAGGCGGAGTCTGTCTGTGGCAGCTTCAGTGAGGCCAAAGCCAGGTGCTGCGGCGAGATCTCGAAGGTTAGCCTTTAAGATGTCGGCTTCATCTTTCCGGATTGTATTCGCAGCCACCCGAAGGCATGCCGCTCGCTGCTCTCCTGGAATTGTCGCAAGCTGTATCGCAGCTACACGGCTCTTTTCAGCCGTATGACGGCAAAGATCACTAAGCTCGTTGTTTGAGGTTGTTGAACTGTTGGGCATGGGTCGGCTCTTTAGAAGGAAAAATGAAGATTGTACGCAGGTCCGAATATTTCTCCTGTAATGGTACGCTACCAGATACCATTGTCTCGGTCAGCACACATGGTCAAAGACCATTGTAGGTCGAATTAAACCTGTCAGGGGAGTTTGTTTATGGTTACTCATAGTCGTCGATCATTTATGACATCAGCTGCTGCAGGGATCGTTGGAATTCCCATTGCTCATGCCGCTGTACCGGTACCCCCCAAATTCAGTCTTGGAATCCAAGCGTTTTCACTGAGAAAGTATTCGCTCGATGACGCTCTGCGTCATACAAAAGAGTTGGGTTTTGATGCAATTGAGTTCTATCCGAAAATGTTTCCGGTTACGAATGACCAGTCGCAAATCAAGACAGTGCTGCAGAAAGTCAGAGATCAGGGGCTGACGATTTCTGCCCATGGCGTTAATAAATTTACTGCAGATCATGAAGCCAATAGAAAAGTTTTTTCCTTTGCAAAGCAGGCTGGAATAAATACGCTGACCGCTGATCCATCAGCTGATTCATTTGATAATCTTGAGGAACTCGTTCAGGAATTTGACATTCGTGTCGCTATTCATAATCACGGGCCCGGTCATCGCTACAGTAAAGTCCTAGATGTTTTGCGAGCTATTGAAAACCGGGATCAGCGCATTGGGGCTTGTGCTGATCTTGGGCACTACATTCGCTCAGCTGAACGACCGGTCGAAGTTATACGGCTTTTAAAAGGCAGGTTGTACGGTATTCACCTCAAAGATTTTGCTGAAATGCAAAAAAAGACAGAGGGAGTGATCCTTGGTCAGGGCCATCTGGACGTGCCGGCGGTATTTGTGGCGCTCGATCAGGTTGGCTTTCCAAAAGATGGAGCCCTCTCTCTGGAATATGAGAAAAACCCAGACAATCCTTTGAATGACATTCGGCAGTGTGTTGCCATTGCCCGCAGTGCAATGGCTCTATGACGGCTATTCGCTTGTTCTGCTTGATGTGTAAGTAGTCAGAGCAAGTCGCACGGTCGCCACATCATGCACGCGTAAGATATGGATGCCCTGGTCAGCCAGGCTACAGGCTGCCGCAGCCGTTGCGATATCACGTTCGTGTAACGAGGGTTCCCTGTGGAGTGTTTGTTTCACTAATTTTCCAAGAAACCCTTTACGGGAATGACCAATTAAAATCGGGCATCCAAGATCAAGAAATTTGGATGCATATTTCATCAGTTCAATATTATGACTATGTGTTTTTCCAAAGCCAATACCGGGATCAAGGCAGATTTTTTCGGGGCCAATACCAGCCGTAGTGAATGAATTCTTTTGGTCCTCTAGATATGCATAAACTTCTGCAACAACGTTTTCGTACGTTGGGTTTATCTGCATTGTCTGTGGAGTGCCTTGCATATGCATGGCACAAATTCCAGCACCAGTCTCACGAGCGATTCTGATCATCTCAGGGTCGCCCTCAAGGCCTGTGACGTCATTAATTATTTCAGCGCCGCTCTCTATGGCATTTTTGGCCACAGAAGCCTTAGATGTATCAATGGATAGTGGGCAGTCTGATTCACGTGAAAGAATCCGGACCACTTCTCCGACTCGACGCCATTCCTCTTCTGGATCGACTGGTTTTGAGAAAGGGCGTGTGCTCTCCCCACCAATATCAAGGATGTCAGCACCAGCTTCAATGAGGGACAGACCATGTGCTACTGCACTTTCAATTTGTTCCCAGAGCCCGCCGTCAGAG
>JBDOMQ010000224.1:0-6822 GCA_039831725.1 Pirellulales bacterium | reverse complement strand
AGTTTGCTCGGGCAGGCGATAAAGCGAATTCACCGGAATGAGTCGGTCAGCATGATGTTTCAATAATTGAGTATTCAGGCCGTGCTTGAGCGTGCCCGGTTGCGAAAAGATCGAGAAATGGCACAATATCAGGCCCAATTAAGGAGTTCCTGATGAGCGATCTACTCGAAGTCACTGCCCGTAGCGTTACGGGTACAAAAGCCTGCCGAAAACTACGCCGCGAGGGCCATGTTCCAGCTGTTTTATACGGACATGGGGAAACATGTGTTGATTTAGTGGTCCAACGCGATGCCATCGAAGCAATGGTTCGGCACGGCAGCAAAACCGTCGAGTTGACGGGAGCAGTGAAATCACCTGCCCTTGTTCGTGAACTTCAGTGGAATGCCTTCGGCACAATTCCCCTACATATTGATTTTTTACGGATTGATCCGTCGGAAAAAATAAATGTTCTGGTTCCTGTTGAGTTTCGTGGGGAATGTCCAGGAGCAAAAGCAGGCGGAAAGTTCAAGCAGGTTCTTAGAGAAATCAATGTTGAATGCACGGCCCAAACCATGCCTGAAGTTGCCGTTGCTCATGTTGCTCATCTTGAGGCAGGAAATGTTCTCAAGATAAAACATCTTGAACTACCCCAAGGCGCCCATGCAACGTCAGACAGCGAGGCCGTTGTCGCCTCATGCCTCCTTTCGAACCAAAAGCTTGAAGACGCCTCAGACATCGGAACAAAGGCAGCAGAATCAAACGATGAATAACAGAGGCTCGTTGTTGCGTGAACAATTGAATTGTAGACGACATATACTCCCAACGGTGATGCTCTGTGAAATTGTTGGTTGGCTTAGGTAATCCCGGACGGAAATATGAAGGCACTCGACACAATGTCGGATTTGACGTTCTCGATGTATTGGCAGGTCGCGGGGGAAACCCTAGTCGACGGCAACGATTTCAGGGAGAGACTGCTCAGACTACCATTCGCGGGACTGCCGCATTATTGCTCTGGCCCCTTACCTGGATGAATTTAAGCGGAGGCAGCGTGCTCGCCGCTCGTGATTTTTACAAACTAGACCTAACGGACATTCTTGTGATCTGTGATGACTTCCAACTGCCGCTCAAGACTATTCGGATGCGACCGAACGGGTCTGCGGGCGGACAGAAGGGCCTGGCGGATACCATCACACGTCTTTCAAGCACAACGATACCGAGACTTCGAGTGGGCATAGGTCCTGTTCCAAAGCAGCAGGATCCACCTTCCTTTGTGCTCGGGAAATTTACCACGTTCGAACAGGTAGACCTCGAAGAGACAATTCAACGTGCTGCCGATGCTGCCGAATCGTGGGTAACCCTTGGGATAGAAGCCTCAATGAATCGGTACAACTGACAAACTGCACTACACAAAAAAGATTTTTTTAAAAACAAAACGGAAGGACAATTCAAAATGACTGTTTACGAAGGGATGTTTATCCTGGATTCGACGAAGTATTCTCGTGACCCTGACACCGTTACTAGCCAACTCAACGACTTAGTGACTGAGCATGGGGGAACGGTTCTTGTGTCTCAACTTTGGGATGAAAGAAAACTTGCTTATCCAATCAATGGTCATCGCAAGGGTTCTTATTGGCTCATTTATTTCAGCATGGATGGACCAAATCTTGTTGCTTTTGAACGACAGTGCGAATTGAATGAAAATGTGTTGCGACGACTGATCCTGAAGATCGACCCCCGTTTGGCCGAGCCACTTGTCCAGCATGCACAAGCCGGGAATAGCAGCACGAAACCAGCACAAACAACTGCCGACAAGTGATCCACCATTGCAGGAGCACCTGCTACAGGACTTGACGAAAACTGAACATCTGTTCATTATCGGGAGTGGCTGCGGCATCAGGTGAGGCATGTCGTTGCAATAACTGATCATTATGCAAACAAAGAAAAAGGGAGATCGCCATGGCGAGTAGCATGAACCGGGTATTTCTCATGGGAAACGTAACCCGTGACCCAGAACTTCGATATATTTCAAACGGTTCAGCAGTCACTGAAATAGGTCTTGCGATCAATGATCGGCGTAAATCTGCATCAGGCGAGTGGGTTGAAGAGACAACATTTGTTGACATTACGCTATGGGGCCGTACTGCTGAAATCGCAGGCGAATACGTAACGAAGGGAGCACCCCTTCTGATCGAGGGACGTCTGAAACTCGATATGTGGGAAAAAGACGGAAAGAAAAACTCTAAACTCCGTGTTGTTGGCGATCGGATGCATCTCATTGGATCACGCGGAGGGAATCGGCCTGACGGAAGTCAAGCAGGTGGCCGTAATCAGGGGAATCAAAACAGCAACAGCCCAAACGAGAAGGATCAATCGGGAGGGTATGATACAGGAGGTGGTTTTGGTGCCACCAGTGCTGCAGGTGGAATCGAAGACGACATTCCTTTTTAACACTCTCGCACAACCCGCAACTCACTTAACAATTTAATTTTTCGAAGGATTTACACATGGCCACTACGACAACCAAAAAACCTAGACATCAACGGCACAAGCGTCTTCCCAGAGGAGAAAGAGGAGGTATTGAACTCCTACTTATCCAAAATGTTGAACACCTTGGCAAACAGGGTGAAGTTGTTGAAGTTCGTCCTGGATATGCGAGCAACTACCTGCTGCCTCAAGGACTTGCAACAGTAGCTACCGAACACCACAAAAGAATGGTTGAAAAACATAAAGCAAAACTGGCAACTATTGCTCGTGAGAGACTCGCTGGACTTCGTGGATTGCTTGAAGAATTAGTCCGGACAAGTGTCACCATTGAGTCAAACGCAAACGACGAAGGTCATCTGTACGGATCAGTTGGGGCTCCTGAGATTTCACGATCCCTCAAACAGCAGGATCTAGTTGTTCCTCCAGATCAAATTATTTTGCAGGGTCCACTCAAAGAGGTTGGGCTTTACACAGTCAAAGTACGTCTTGCGAGTGAAGTTGAGGGCGAACTCAAGGTTTGGGTTGTACCGGCAAGTAGTGAGGAAAAATAAGCCTGTGCCGGGTTGGGGCAGAGAATATATTTTCGAATAGATGCCGTGATGAATGGCATGCAGCGATTCTGCTGGTAATTGCCTGCCACTGATACGTCTAGAGAATATAAGCCGCGGACCGAACGAGCGAACTGCAGTGTTTTATCACACTAAAAAGTCTCAAATGGAATAGAGGACTTCTGAATGGGTGATTCTCGGGGAAATGCGACACAGTCCGTTCAAAATATGGCGGGACCAAAAAAAACAGGGCGAAACGGCAAGCCGTTCAGAAAGCAATCGCCTGGCCAAGACGAGCAGAACGTCTCCCAAATTGGCAGACTTGGTCGACCCGGAAACATTGAAGCGGAAAGAAACGTTCTCGGCAGCATACTCCTCAAGCCTGATGTCTGTGATGACGTCGCGTTGTCCGTACGATCTGAAGATTTTTCCGACGAAGCGCATCAAACAATTTTTCGTCATCTACTCGACCTGCATGACGGCGGCAAGCGCATTGATGCGACCATCCTACTGGAAAAATTACGAACCAAAGGCGAGCTTGATGCCGTTGGAGGAGCCGCTGCAATTGCAGAACTTATTAGCTCGGTTCCTCACGCCGCCCACGCCTCTCACTATGCGCATATCATTCGTGACAAGGCGATGCTCCGGTCTCTTATTGATGCGAGTACCGACATTCTTCGGGATGCATACGATGCGTACGATGAGCCAAGAGAACTCCTTTCACAGGCTGAAGAAAAGATTTTTTCAATACTCGAACAGCGCAGCTCCGCTGAAGCGAAGCCAATCCAGGCTGTTCTCGAAGACGTGATGGTGCGCATGGATGCTCGCATGAAACACGAGCATGCACTTGGTGGTGTTGAAACTGGTTTCACGGATCTCGACACGCTCTGCGGAGGACTACACAACTCTGAATTAATCATATTGGCTGCTCGTCCCAGTATGGGAAAAACTGCGCTTGCCATGAACATTGCTGAGCATATTTCAATAGACGCCCACCAACCTGTTCTCTTTGTGAGTCTTGAAATGGCAAGTCTCGAACTGGCAGATCGACTTCTCTGCTCAGCTGCACAAGTAAATGGACATCGTCTACGCAATGGAACGATTTCTCAGGAAGATAGACGCCGCCTTGTACAAAAATCATCTGAGATAAGTTCTGCCCCGCTATACATTGACGACACACCTGGCCGAACGTTGACAGAAATTGCCGCCGTAGCCCGTCGGCTCAAACGAAAGCAAGGACTTTCAATCATTGTCATTGATTATTTACAGCTCATCGAACCAGATAATCCACGGGACCCACGTCAAGAACAAGTAGCGCGTATTGCAAGACGATTAAAGACCATGTCTCGAGAACTTGATATTCCAATTCTCTGCCTTGCTCAGTTAAATCGGCAGGCGGAAGTATCACGAGATAATCGACCGAGGTTGAATCATTTACGGGAATCCGGTGCGATTGAGCAGGATGCTGATGTCGTTATGTTTGTTCATCGAGAAGAATATTACCAGACAACAGATGAAGATCGTGAACGGGTGAAGGGTGAAGCTGAAATAATTGTGGCAAAACAACGAAATGGCCCAATTGGTGACATCAAGCTTCTTTGGCAACACGACTACACACGATTCGTGAATCTCGAACACCGTCCGTATGATGAATTTGAACAATTTTCTGACTTCTAGATTGAGGTGATACAAACAGCCCTGCAAGAGCAATCACCTCAACTTAAAAACTTGCTTGGAGAGACGGCATGCCGTCACCACAAAACCACCGTACCTCACGACGAGGCGTGCTGAGATCAACCGCGGCAACGGCGACTACGGCACTCGTGCAAAGACTCAGCCCATTGGGAACGTTTCGGGCGGCCGTCGCTGACAAGCGCGGTGACCTCGGCATTGGTGTGATCGGCTGCCGCTATCAAGGCTCGGTGATTGCCGGACTTGCCAAATCCCACGGCCGTCTTCTCGCCATGGCTGATGTCGATGCCTCCGTTCGCGACCTCTCCGCGATTGATCCCTCTGTCGAAAAGCAGACGGGGCTTTCACCAGAATCGATTTATGAGGGTGTCGGTCGCCATGAAGACTACCGACGACTCCTCGACGACCACCGGATCCACGTCATTCTGATTGGTACCCCCGACCACTGGCATGCCGGCATGTTGATCGATGCGTTAAAGGCTGGAAAAGATGTCTACGTTGAGAAGCCGATCACGTTGACAATCGATGAAGGCAAGCAGATTCGCAAGGTGATGAAGACCACCGGTGGGATCGTGCAGGTCGGCAGTTGGCAGCGTAGCGACCACCGCTTCCGTACTGCTGTGGAAATGGTTCATGCTGGACGGATCGGTCAACTCAAACGATTGGAGGTAGCGCTGGGCAGCAACGAAGTGGGGGGTCCATTTGCCACGGCAGCGACTCCTGAAAGTCTCAACTGGGAACGCTGGCTTGGTCAGGCATTGCTTGTACCCTATACCAAAGAACGCTGCCACTACACGTTCCGCTGGTGGTTTGACTACGCCGGCGGAAAGATGACCGATCATGGTGCCCATCATCTCGACATCGCCCAGTGGGCAATTGGCACTGATCCAATTGAGGTGATTCCAGAAGCGACCATGCCGAAGGTCAACAACGGCTACAACGTGCCCACGGCATTTCGCGTGCTCTTTCGGTATCCCAACGATGTAGAGATGCTCGTCACCGACACCGGCCGCAACGGCATCCTGTTTGAGGGCAGCGAAGGCCGCATCTTTGTTAACCGCGGCTCGCTAACTGGGGTGCCTGTCGACGAACTGGCTGAGAAACCACTGCCGCATGACGCGTTCAGACTCTACGACTTCGATAATCTCGACCGGCCAAAGCGAACTGGTAAGATCGAGGCGATTGTGAATCACATGGGCAACTTCTTCGACTGCATCGCGGCTCGCAGGCAGCCCATCTCTGATGCCGAGAGCCAGCATCGCTCGGCCACCACCTGCCACCTGGGTAACATCGCCTGTCGTCTTGGGCGACCACTGGGCTGGGACGCCACCGCTGAGCGATTTGAGTCTGATGAAGAGGCAAACGGCCTTCTCAGCAGGCCACAACGCAAGGGATATGAGGTTTCCGCATGAGAACCACGCTTACCCGCCGCACCTGGATGAGTTCTACCGCAGCGGTCTTGGGAACAGCCTCCTTAGCTGGCGAGGAATCACTGAACAGTCGCTGGCGGCCAAACTATATCCTCTCGTCAGCACTCTACGGAACTGCCACACTACCCGAAATCTTGCCTGAGGTTGCCAAGACTGGCGCGACATCAATTGACCTGTGGCCACAACCACACGGCACACAGCGAGAGGAAATTGAAAGCCGCGGTGTCGAGCAGGTACAGCAGCTACTTGAAAAACATGACGTACGACTCGGTGGTATCGCCTGCTACCGCCCTGGCGCTTTCAAACTTGACTCTGAGTTTGCCGTCGCGCGACAGCTCGGCGATTCGGAGACCGTTCTGGTCACGACAGCCCCGGGTGACAGCACGCTCTCTGGCAAGCCTCTTGACGCTGCGATTCGAACGTTTCTCAGCAAACTAAGCCCGGCCATAAAACAAGCCGAAGCAGGAGCAGGCATCATTGCAATTGAAAACCACTCCAAGTCACTACTGAACTCACCTGAATCAATCCGCCGATTCACCACATTGGTGGAGAGTGACCGCGTAGGAATCGCACTCGCACCACACCATCTTCCTCAAGATGGCAACCTGCTCGCCGACCTGGCAGGTGAGGCAGGCTCAGCAGTCAAGTTCGTCTATGCCCAGCAGTATGGGAAGGGCTCAAAGGAGAAG
>JBDOMQ010000265.1:0-6830 GCA_039831725.1 Pirellulales bacterium | reverse complement strand
GTCGAACGGATTCTTGCCACCGTATTATCAAGGAACCCGTTTGCGGCCGGAGGGCTCGCCTCTGCTTGATCTCAAAACACCAGCGCATCGAATGCCGAGTCAGCAGAGACGAATGATTGAAGAGTTGACGAAGCTAAATCAACGTCACCTTGAAACACTCACCGCTGAGGACGAGAGGCTTCAGGCTCGTATTGCAAACTATGAGCTGGCTTTCAGGATGCAGACAGAAATCCCAGGTGTTATTGATTGTGACTCGGAGTCAGAACAAACACTCAAGATGTACGGTGTTGATGAGCCTGAAACAAACGCTTTTGGTAGGCAGTGCCTTCTTGCTCGTAGGCTCGTCGAGAATGGTGTTCGATTTGTACAAATCTTTAGTGGTGGATGGGACAGTCACGATTATCTGAAGCAAGGCCATACATCCCGAATAAAAAGTGTGGACAAACCTATGGCGGGTTTGATTCGAGATTTAAAACAACGTGGGCTCCTTGAAGATACACTTGTAGTCTGGACAGGCGAATTTGGACGGACTCCGGACAATAATAAGCGAGGTGGTGTCTATTCACTTGGACGCGGGCACAACAATAAGGCCATGACAATGTTGTTTGCTGGTGGTGGAGTAAAGCCGGGTGTTGTTGGGGCAACTGACGAACTTGGCGCCTCGGCGGCAGAATGCGTCCATCCAATCCGAGATGTCCACGTCACGATGCTTCACCTGCTTGGGCTTGATGACAACAAGCTGACATACCTGCATGCAGGTCGGCACAAACAGCTCTCTCAGTTTGGTGGCGAGGTGATCCAGGACCTCATTTCCTGACGCAGCAGGATGGTGTTGGAAAACCGTCTGTGGGTGCGTGTACATTGATTGGATGAATATTAAGCCTGAACCGTTACCACGCCAGGGGCAGTCTCCTGTCGAAAAGACCACTTTTCTCCTTACAGAAGTCGGGTTTCTGTCTGCTCTTGGGGTCTGGGGTGGTCCCGCATGGGTGGGTATCATCGTGCCGGGAATTCTCGTCGAAATCTACTCCGGCAGTAAGATGTGTTCCCTTGGGATGCTTATGCCAGCCGGCCTCTGGTTACTGCTCTGCAGGTTCACAGGAAACCGCGAGTTTTTTTTTCCATATGCCATGTACGTCACGGCATTTGTAGTGAGCCGGCTGTGGGAAAGAAGTCCCGCTGCGGCATCTGCGGCTGGATTTTTCTGTGGAGGCCTATTTCTTTCCATTCGTTGGTATCAGGATGCAAGCACGAGTGTTCTTATGACGGAGGGAGCCGTTGCAGTTGGAATTGTCTTTGCAATGGTCGTGTTCTGCTGGCAAGGACTGAACCGCGGATGGATCCAATATCTTGGTTTGATAGCTGCTTCGCTGTTGGCGTATGCCGGTCTTGCCTTGTAACCGCAAACAACCCACTACCAGCCGCTCAGCACCCAGCCGAGTGCAAGGATGAGGCAGACTATTGCCGTCAATACGACCCAGAGCGGCTGTGACGTTGTCGGAAGATCCTCGGCAGAGATGTAATTTCCACAGTTAGGGCACTGCGGGCTATCCTCCAGCATCTCCTCACCACAGTAGGGGCAGGGAATGACGGGCTCTTCAAGGCCTTCTTCATCGTATTCTTCATCCCAGTCTTCGTCATCTTCAAGCATGTTCATCTGGATTCAAACTCGGGTGGCGTCAGGCTGTCTTTTGTTGGCGAACCGTTATGGTGCCGAGGACATGTGAGGGCTCAAAGGGACAGTGTCTGCAGCCGGAACCACAGCAGGACCCTCGCTTTAGATGATAAGCGGCGGTGAACACAAGGAACCCATTTTCAAAATAGTAGTCTTGCGTGCTTTGTTCATCACGCGATGGGCTACTTGCTGAAGCGTTTGATGTAGGACTCGGTTTTGGGTCCTGATGGTCGGTCATTTTCTGAGTGCTTTTACGCCTATGCAACGAGTTGGATTTTTTCAGGTGGTTTGGTCAGTGCTGAAAGTAGTTTGAAAACATTCCGAGGTGACGACGGACTGTAGGAGGGGTGTCGTGTTGCCAATGGGGTCGAGTGCCTGTAGCGGATTTACTGAGACGGCCACAGACTCTACACCGCTTTTGTTCTGCTTGACTAGCACCCGTTTTGCTACTCCTTGGAAAGTCGCATTAACTGCCTCAGAATCATCATTCCTGAGCGTGAGGGTCACCTGCCAAACGGCGTCGAGGTGTCCCAAAACAGGCCTGACACATGTCGCGCCAGCCCCGCGAAAATTCTTAAGAAACAGCATTATCGAGTGTCTCGACTTCCTGCAGTGCTGCTAGTACGTCTAAACCCAAGTCTTCCAGTATTGATAGCAGCTGTGCAGACCTGTTTTGCCTTCTTCTTGTGTCCAGCGAGACGTTTCTCAAACAACGCTCCTGGACTGCCTGGTTGAATTCATGCGGCACTAAGTGGAACTTTCATTTCGATGCTCGGTGGCTATGAATGTCCGTTCAGAGTAGGAGTTCTGTGCGGATAGTACGAGTTATTTTTCACGTCTAAAAAATGCGGTGTGTTCGCGCCGATTTAGCAAAAAACAGAGTGTTTCGTAGGGTTTTTTCATGGCGTCTGAAGTCTGTAGAAGTTGCAAAAACGATCTAGCAGAGATCGATGATTGCCTCGTTGCGTACATCGCGGGAGATATGAAAGCAGCACCTTTATTCAATCGGTGCTGTTTATGTGGCATTCGGTCCGTCAACGTACAACAGACAACAATCAGGCGAGCAAAGTTTCTTGCTCTCAGTGCGGCGATCATCATTGCTTATGGTGCATGGAACAGTTTCATCTATCGAGAAGCTATGCAAACGCCCGAAGAAATACCACTTCCTGAAGTAGTCGAGCGAATTGGTAGTGTTAATAAAGACATAAAGTAGTTCTCACGCTAGAGAATGTTGTTTGGTAACCGATATAGACCCAAACGATATCTCTTGGGGGGTAAATATGGTTAGGGAGTTTGGGGTGCTTGTCGCTATTGTCGTCTTCAGCGTTACGGCAGCGGTGGGTATTCGAGCCTTGACGGGTGGGGGGTGTGGTTCCTGCTGTCAGCAATCTGAAGCGGTACCATCTTCCACCGAGTGAGTCTTAGTCTGCATTTATTGGAAGGAGATTGTTGAAGTGTCTGCTTTTGTTGCTGTTCTAGCTATCACGGTTTTCTTATGGTTGAACATTGCCCTGATTGCCCGGTGTATTCTTGGCAAGTAGTCTGCACGTTGCAAAGCTCGCAACGTGAGTGCATTGCTCGGAGGTCCCGTTTGTACTGGGACGTCTTTAAAACAGATGCCGTTTGAATATTCTAGGAAGTGGTAGATGTTAAATAGCACAACATCTTTATGACAAAAATATCGAGGACTCTTCGTGGTTTCTTTTAAGTGACACAAGACGCAGTATTATTTTGATGAGAGGAAAACTGCACCATCTGACGCCAAGTGATTGTTTGCTTTTGCGATCATGCTCGAAGATGGCTCTGTTTTGCCAACCTCGTGCAGCAGGCGAAGTTTCCCGCTCGAGGTGAACCGCAGTGAGTCGTTCTGATAAACTGCAATCATGCAAGACGAACCGCCTGCCGCGCCACCAAATTCAAACAGAAGAAAACTAATACTATTTTCTCTTAGGCTGGTAGCGTTGCTGTTGGTGACTTGGATTCTACTTATCCTCAGGGGATAAACTGCACCGATGAAAACCGATCTACCTGAAGACAACCCTGAGTCGGAATATCTTTATGCCACCAAAAGGAATCAGCGGGAAATAGAAGCTGTGGAAGAGTCACTCAGGGGAACGAAGTACGACAATCCGGTGCCTCTAGTTTCCACTAAGAGTGAGAAAAAACAAAGTGTTTCTGGCAATTTGTTGAGGGAACGGACACGATTGCACCATGTCCGTCATGCAGTAAGGAAATAACCGCCAACTCACCAGTCTGTCCGCATTGCGGAAGGCAATTTTAGAAAAACATGCTTATGTGGGCTGTGCTTGGTGTGATCATGCTTCCAGTTTCATATTGGCTAATTGACTACATCAACCATTAAATACTGCACCTATGCAAGACTATCCAACCGCAGACGAATTCGATGGCATGCTTGACGATGCAGGAAGCGCAGCACCGCATGTGCCTGAAGAAAGCAGAGGCAGACAGCGTGTTGTTGTGCTGACTGGTGCAGGTATCAGCGCGGAGTCAGGCTTGCGCACGTTTCGAGGCAGCGATGGCTTTTGGGACAGTGGCGAACCAAGTCCAGGTGGGAGTGGTGGCACTTGCACCTATCGTGTTGAAGAGGTCGCTACACCAGCGGCGTGGGTAGCCGATCCAAGCCGAGTGTTGAGATTTTATAACGAGCGGCGTCAACAGGTGCGATCTGCTCAGCCGAATGCTGCGCATAGAGCACTTTGTGCCCTCGAGCGGTGTTTCGAGGTTGATGTCATTACGCAAAACGTTGACGATCTCCACGAGCGGGCTGGTTCGACTCGTGTGCTCCACCTACATGGTGAAGTGATGGTCGCCCGGAGCACAATAAATCCAGAGTGTCTTATTGAGCTTGGCGATAAGGATATAAAGATCGGAGATACATGTCCTGCTGGAGGTCAATTGCGTCCACATGTCGTCTGGTTTGGAGAGGATGTGCCAGCTATGGTAGCCGCTGCTGACCTTGTTGCGCAGGCCGATATTCTTCTCTGCATTGGTACGTCACTGCAGGTATACCCTGCGGCGTCACTTGTGTTTCTTGCACCAGATGAGGCCCGTCGAATTGTGGTTGACCCACATATTCCTGAATCAATTGTTCGAACCACATTCGAATGTATTGCAAGACCAGCTACTCAAGCTGTGCCAGACCTGGTTCGTAAATTAGCTCAAGACTCAGGCGTCGATCTCGGCGACCAAGGTACTTGGTAGATAACATTCCAAGATGAACAGATCTGAAGTCGTGCCATTTCTGAGAATACTCGACTACATAAAAACCATCCGGATTGCAGCGATGGCAGTGAAAGCAAGAAGAAAGGTATCAAATAGCTTTTGTGGAAGTCTTCGCACGACCATGAGTCCAAAAATCAGGCCAGCAACGACGCATGGGGCCAAAACAAGATCAATGAGAAGACTCTCGGCGGTAATAAACCCGAGGTTCGCACTGAATGGAATCTTTGCAATGTTCAAAACGAAAAAGAACCATGCGCCGGTTGCTACGAGACGAAGTTTCGGTAGGGAGACTGCGAGGAGGTATAAGGCTATGACTGGGCCTGCTGCGTTCGCCAGCATCGTTGTGATGCCACCGAGGACACCCATTGACCATGCAAACGGCTTTGTATGAGGAATTGTTGTAAAGAAGGTCGGCCGCCACATGCGTAGCAGTTGCCCAATGCAAAGCAGAATAATGATCACGCCGATCAGTGGTTTGAAGGCAGCCTCGTCGAGTCGGCCGAGCAGACTCCAGCCTATGACAACGCCAACAAACGCTGGTGGGAGTAAACGAAGGACGTATCTCCAGTCGACTTCTTTCCCAATGAGCCAGACGGCGCAGCAGTCGCCGACGATCAGGAGCGGCAAGAGTGCCCCGGTTGAGGCTTTTGCACCAAATACATAGGCGAATACAATCACATGAATAAGGCTTACACCAGCCAATCCACTTTTGGAAATGCCGACGCCTGTTGCTCCGAGCACGAGTAGAAACCAGGAGAATGCAGAAAGTTCGGACATAAAACTAGTTTTGTAATTGTATGCTGGAGAGGATGCTGACTAAGATTGAGGCCTAGTGTGCCTCACGTCTTGTGTCTGACAAGATCAAAAGTTTCCACAACAGGGCTGTTTCATGGTTCAACGGTTTCTTCTATGTATACATCGGTTCGCAAAAAAGGGGTGTCGCCTCCATATTGTAGTCGTTTTCTGTTCTGTACTCTGTCTCGTAAATACGGCAAAGTGTGCAGAGGTGAAGAAAGTTGATGACAGATCTGTCCCGACCAGAGAAGAGCTTCGGCTGGAGATGAGGCCTCTTACGGGTGACGAACTCGAAAAGGAAGCGGTGGCGTGGCAGGGCCGCGTGCAAGAAAAAGTTGCAGAGTTAAGCCAGCTGCAGTTAAAGACAACTGGTGATGTCGCCAGTGCAAACGTCGTGAGTGTTCAGGAGGAACAGGCCGAGTTGCTTGATCGATTCCGGCTGGTGCTTGATGAGTGGGAGCGGAAAGGCGGTGACCCCAAAAAATATCGAGCCTATGCGTCTGCCGTCAGTGGGCTGGAATTTGATCTCTACAACTTGCAGGCAACATTTACGGTGCTGAGGAACTGGGTCATGTCGCCCCAGGGTGGTCTGCGATGGATTGGGCAGTTGATTATGTTTGGGGCAATTCTTTTCGCCTCATGGATGTTGTCCCGAGTGCTTAGCAAAATCTCCGGTGAGGCCCTCTCGCGAGTGGAGGGTGCGTCATCACTCTTACGAACCTTTCTTGTTAATTTCGTCCGTCAGGCGATCCTGGTTCTTGGTTTTGTTGTGTCTCTTTCTGCACTCGGGATTAATACAAGCCCAATACTTGCGCTCATTGGTGGTGCGGCTTTTGTTATTGGTCTGGCTCTTCAGGGAACTCTTTCAAACTTTGCCCAAGGGTTGCTTATTCTTGCATATCGTCCATTTGATGTAGGTGATGTTATTGACGCCGGTGGTGTAAGTGGAATTGTTGACTCCATGAATATGTTGTCGACAACAATTCGGACGTTCGACAACAAAAAGATGATCGTTCCAAATGGAAAGATCGGTGGTGATACCATTACCAACGCAACGGCTAGTAGCACACGACGTATCGATATGACATTTGGCATTGGATATGATGATGATGTTGCG
>JBDOMQ010000088.1:0-6848 GCA_039831725.1 Pirellulales bacterium | reverse complement strand
ATCGTGCCCGCGAGTGGAGTCAGCGGATTCGTCTCCGGTGCTGTGATGTAGACCACGCAATCAATATCCGGTGCATCAGCTTGGGTTCTGCCAATCCAGACATCGTCTCGCTGCCCTGAGTGACTGTCCACAATACACGGCATTGTCTGACCAACTTGCTTCTGTGTGTGTTCGTGGGCGATTGCCTGCTGCACCCCCATGAGTTCATCACGACGTGCTATTTTTACTTCTTCCGGCAGATGGCCATCAAGTCTGGCCGCTGGTGTATCGGGCTCAAGCGAATACGTAAAAACACCAAGTCGTTCAAACTGCCATCGTTTCACAAAGGAAACCATCTCTTCAAACTGCTCGTCTGTCTCACCAGGAAAACCAGTGATCATCGTCGTCCGAAGTACGAGATTCGGAATCTGATCACGCAACTTGGCAAGCAGGTCCTCTGTGGGTCCACGAGAAACTCTTCGCTGCATCCGTTTTAGTACTGGATCACTGGCATGCTGGAGAGGCATATCAAGATACGGAAGAATCTTTTTACTGCCCGCAATTGTCTCAATGAGACGATCGCTAAAGTACATCGGGTACAGGTACATCAGCCGAATCCACTGGATACCGTCAATTCCTTCGAGTGCCTCGAGAAGCTCGACCAGCCTTGGCTCACCATACAGATCCATGCCGTAGTAGGTGGTGTCCTGAGCAACAATGACTAACTCCTTCAAACCATCTGCGGCCAGCTCCTTCGCCTCGGCAAGCACCTGCTCCATTGGTTTGGTTGCATGCTTGCCCCGCATTTTTGGTATGGCGCAGAACGTACAGGTTCGATCACATCCTTCAGAGATTTTCAAATATGCCATGTGACGCGGCGTCACCCGCATACGATTGCCATCATCAAGTGCTGTTGCTGGTGCCGGATTAAACACACTTCGCTGCTCGCCAAGACTGCCAACAAGTCGTTCGGCGGCCCTCGCCACTTCATCACGGGAGAACACTCCGATCACCGCATCAACACCAGGACGCTCCTCGAGCAGTGTTTCCTTTTGACGTTCGGCGAGGCACCCGGCAACGATAATCCCTCGCGTTCCACCTGACTGTTTGAGCCCAACCATTTCATCAATGACGCCATAGGATTCCGCACGTGATGAATCAATAAATGCACAGGTATTAATAATGACGAGATCTGATCCCTTGGGCTCAGCAACAAACTGCCACCCGTCATCTCGCAGCAGACCCAGCATCCGTTCGCTATCAACAAGATTTTTCGGACAGCCAAGACTAATCAGCGAAAAGGTACCTCGGCGATTTGCCGGATCCACAGGCTCCACATTGAGGCCAGCGATCAAATCAGATTGCGACCCAATCTGACAGGCAGCTGCAGCCTCACCAACAATTGGAAGTTGAGTCATATAATCACACTCCTGCCGCTGTGCCCGCGACATCGCCACGTTCATTTATGATTCGATCAAGTTCTTCGCGTAGACGTGGGATGATGGCGTCATAAGGAAAGGCACCAAGCGGTTCACTCCCCTTTTTGAGATTCACATGCGTTGGCCCACACCACAGACCAAGGTCTGCATCATCCGTTTCCCCAGGGCCATTCACCCGACAGCCCATGACGGCGATCGTTATGGCATGATCCTTCGCATACGCCGTCATCTGCTTCACTTCTTCTGCTAAATCAATGAACGCCTCATTTTCGACTCGGGAACAACTTGGACAGCTAATTATGTTCAATGTATCGAGACCAAAATCGACGACACTTCTCACTCTGCCAATGGCGATGTCCGCGAGAATACTTTGAGCTGCTTGGATCTCTTCTGGTTTCCGAACATTCGGCACAGTTAGGGATACACGAACCGTGTCTCCAATACCACGACTAATGAGTTGCTCGAACGCAATGCGGGTCTTGATAACGCCGTCTGGTGGCATACCTGCTTCAGTCACACCTAAATGCAGAGGAACATCTGGCCGCTGCTCAGCAAACCGTTGATTCACTTCAATCACTTTCTGCGGGTCTGAATCTTTCAGCGACACGACATACCGGGTGAATCCAATCGAGTCGAGCAGCTCACAATGCTCCAGTGCACTGGCAAGCATCGGTCCAATTGAGTCATCCTCATCGAACTGCTCCTTTTTCGCTGGATCGACACTGCCACAGTTCACGCCTACACGCATTGCACAGTCATGGTCCCCGGCCACTCCAGCGATGTACTTCACCTTATCTTGCCATGGCTTTTCTGTCTCATGGTGATACAAATGCCCAGGGTTGTACCTGAGTTTATCGACATGCTCGGCTACATCTGCAGCAAGTCGATAGTTTTCCTGAAGATCGATTGCGAGGTTTGCTTCTGTCTGACTGCGGATTGACGGCAAAGCCGCCGCATCCTTCTTGCTATCCACGGCAATCCTGACGACACCTGCACCAGCAGCATGCAGAGCATTGACCTGTTCAAGCGTTGCCTCTACGTCCTGCGTATGCGTCGCTGTCATACTTTGCGCCGCAATCGCGTTATTGGCACCAACGGTGATGCTTCCTATCTTGACCGCCCGGGTTGGATTCCGCTCAATAGTTACCACTGCTACCCTTACGTTCTTTCCGTACTTTTTGAAAATTTGAAAGCTCTGACAGCCAACACAGAAGCCGGACTATTCAGAGTCAAAGCTTCTCCCCCAAAATAGCACGAAACTCTCCTCTCGGCGATCCACCTATGCGGTATTCCCCTTCTCTTCACATTGTTTTGCACGAACCCGAGATTCCACCCAACGCTGGAAACATCGGCCGAACCTGTGTGGCCATTGGGGCCAAGATGTGGCTTGTTGAGCCACTGGGGTTCACAATTAATGACTATTACCTCCGACGGGCAGGACTTGATTACTGGGATGAACTTGAGTGGGAAGTTGTTGCATCATGGGACGATCTCGTGACTCGTGTCACCGCTGAGGGAGGCAGGCTTGGCTGGTTTTTTTCTGCGCACGCCACGAACTCATATTCACAGGTGTCATATCAGCAGGGTGACGTTCTGGTATTCGGCAGTGAATCAAGCGGCCTCCCGCAATCAATCAAAAAGAAATATGCTGACCGGCTTCTCACAATTCCCTCTCGACCTCAGGTACGAAGTTTGAACCTGTCAAACTCTGCTGCAATTGTTGCGTATGAAGCAATTCGCCAGTGGGACGGCATCCCCCGCTAGTTTTTCTCTGCCACCCCATATAAAGATAGATGGCGGTAGTACGTTTCAAGCATGCATGCACAGAGGGCTGTTGTGAAGAGCCTTCCTCCCTTCACTCCGTAGAGATCATGCGCGGGCGACCAACTTCCACGATCAGCGCCTCCACTCTCCTGATTCTCTGGCAGAAGAGTACACATGTCAGCATTCCATTCCCGCCAGACCTGCCCACCGACGTGGTGACACACTTGCGTGATGTAATACCACGCGTAAATATTCTTGACTGCATGGTTCATACTCCGGGGATCGATGGCAGCAAACTCAACGGCGTGCCCGCCTTTCCTCAATGAGTTGGGAAAGGCAATCGGAGACTCAGCGAGCAGTCTATCCACAACGGCTCTGACATGGGGATCAACCGGCGTCGTACCCAGAAACAACTTTCCAAGTATTGCCTCGGCTGAAATGGCGGACTGGAACTTTTTAACTGGATTGAGTGGATTAAACTGATAGTCGTACCCAAGATCAATTACGTCTGGATCATCGGACACAATCCGTAGTTGGTTCAAGAAACCGTCAACACGCAGAAAGGCTTCTTCGATTGCCGGAGTCTGAAGGCCGGCCATCTCTGCTGTTTTCAGCGCCAGCAGAAACCAGCCAGTCATAGACAGATCGCCACGGTTTTTCCAACTTTCCACAAACCCTTCTTCGTCTTTCTCGGGCAGATGATACCGCCATCCTCCGTCCGGAAGTTGCGCTGCCAGTGCGTACCGGATTGCCGCTTGAGCAGCCTGCTCTAGTTTTGCATCTCTCGTCATTCCATATGCTTCACACAAGGCGATTGTTATTTGTCCGTGCCCATACATTCGCCCCGCAGACGACGTGTGCTCATCTGAGGCAGGCACAAAATTACCGGCATCTGTCTGCGTTTTGATGAGTGATCGCCATGCATCCCTGACAGCCTCTTTATGCTCTCCAGTTGTGGGTGTGTTACCCGCTCCTTGCAGTGCAAGGAGTGCCATGGCGGTAGCTGCCACTCTGTTTTCTTCTGAGCCTCCATCTGGGTAGGGACCTCGTAAGCTCCAGAGTCCTTTATGCGAACCATTGACTGTTTGCTGTCGGACAATCCACGCGAGTGCTCGCTTCACAGCCATCTCTGTCTGGTCAGTTCCACCACCTGCAGCCAGCAAGTTACGCCGCTTCCCTTCTTGCCTTCCGTTGAGAAGCGAGCCAACAACTCGGGCTGAACGAACTGCACCTGAATCTTGATTCAGTACAAGCCGGTTCATGACAGGAACTGAAGCAGGATCTTCTACTTGTTCTTTTTCACTCACTGCAAGTTCCTGAACCATATTTTCAGGATCAGCTTGGTTGGGTGCATCTACTGGCAATGTAACCGCTGGGAGACCCGGTGGACCAGCCTGTGGAGCAAACTCAAGCGTGATGCTCAATCGCTCCTGGCTTACAACACGAACAGATACTAATAAGAGTATGACCAGAATAAGAACGTGAAGCCCAAGACTTACACTCCAAGCCGGGCTGCCATGGAGGATTTTTCGTAGCGCATTTCGCCACCGAAATACCAGAAGAAAATCAAGCGGGCCAAGTGGAGCATTCGCATCAAACAGCCCGCCTTGCTTCTTCTCCTGAGGTTTTTCCGTTGCCTCAGTAACGACCACGCCCTGAGAAGACTGACGTTCACTTTTTGACCTCGTCCATGGCAATTCTCCGACAAGTGACTGTGTCTTGCTCTCCGAACGATCGGTCGTCGACGCACTCTGTGCCGGCAAAGGCTGCTTCAAAGATCGCGATGATTTCGGACGTGGCTCTTTCATGGTAAACGAATGGACGTATCCAGCGGCAACTGTGTGTTCTGAGTCCTCTTGTCCTTTCATGAAAACCAAAAACTAACGCGAATGCCAGACTTTTTCGTCCAGACAGCACAGAGAATTTTTTCTGATATACTAGAATCGTCTTTACGACACGCTCAGCCTCATCGGAATACCGATCAGATCGGTTCGGATGATTAGGTGGCTAAATTCCAGCATTTTTGCTGGTTCTAGGCCAAAGAGCAGACAATACAACTTATCGCGGGGTGGAGCAGCCCGGTAGCTCGCGAGGCTCATAACCTCGAGGTCGCAGGTTCGAATCCTGTCCCCGCCACTTAACCTCCCAACAGGTGTTGGGAGGTTTTTTTGTTGCTCAGACCTGTTCGTAACACAATCTCGTATAGCGACATCGCCCGATAGCTAGCCCCCTACTCATTACGTTTGATAAAAAGAACCGCAGAGACATCTTCGGCAGGATCCAGACTGAGGCAAACTACATCAATAACAATTCTCGAATCTGATCAGCTTGAGTGCCGGAATCGATACCAGAACTGGTAACTGTCTTGTTTCTTCTGACGACCTCACAGCACATTCAAAAATGAAAACTATTTACACATTCCTTGTTATCTGTATTGGCTGTTCATATTGCCCTGTAATATTTTCCCAAGATGAAAGCACATCGGCATCGTCTGAAGAAACGGCATTCACACCAACTATTCATCACAAAAATATTAAGGCTGTCACCTTATTCGCACAGAACCCACAAATCGTAACACCGGTGGGAATTGCAGTCGCACCCGATGGCCGTGTCTTCGTGCAGGAAAACCACACCCACAAACGAACAAAAGATTACAGAGGACCAGAAACTGATCGTATCCTCATTTTCGAAGACACCAACGGCGACGGGATCGCGGATACACGAAGTGTTTTTTATGAAGGACACACCTTCAGTACTGATCTCCTCTTTGGGCCTGATGGACACCTGTACGTCAGCACCCGTTGGTTTATTGGCCGTTTTCGAGATGCCGCAACGAAAAAGAAGGCTGACACCGAGCCTGAAAAAATAATCGTCTGCGACACCGAGGGTGACTATCCACACAATGGAGTTGGTGGGTTGGCAATTGATCCAGCGCACCCAGAATGGCTCGCTTTCGGCTTTGGAGAAAACCTTGGTGTTGAGTACACATTTATTGGCTCCGATGGAACAAAACTCTCTGGTGGTAACGAAGGTGGCTCGACGTATCGCTGCCGCACAGACGGAACTGACTTAACCCGACAATCTACCGGTCATTGGAATGCCTTTGGAATGGCCTATGACTTGGATGGCAACCTTTTTTCAACGGACAACGACCCAAACGCCACACCGCCGAATCGTTTGCTGCACATCGTTCCGGGTGCTGATTTCGGCTACGAGTACCGATATGGTCGATCAGGCCAGCACCCGCTGGTCTGTTGGTTTGGTGAGAATCCTGGAACGCTTGGAATGACAGGAGCCCTGGGCGAAGCCGCATGTGGCGTCATACCACACGGTGCTAGCCAACTCCTTACCGCCTCCTGGACAGACAATCGTGTTGATCTCCACATACTCCGGCCTCGCGGTGATTCATTTACGGCATCACGTGAACAGTTCCTGAGTGGGCCAGATGATTTTCGGCCTGTGCACTTCGCGTATTCCGCTGACGGTCGTTATCTCTACTTCACTGATTGGGTGAAGTTATCGTATCCAGTTCATGGTCACGGACGCATTTGGCGAGTTGAATTCAAAGAGCCCGTACCCCAAGATCCATCGCAAAACAGAACACCTCCGAAGGAGTTTTCGACAACTGATGCACTTGCAGAACTTGGAAGTGATGATCCGTATGTT
>JBDOMQ010000134.1:0-6881 GCA_039831725.1 Pirellulales bacterium | reverse complement strand
TCCGCGACTCGCAAAAAGCAGCCGCCAGCCATCCAGAGAATGATCGCGCCAACCTGGCCTATCACAAACACTACGCAGCCCTGCCGCATCGAGATCGCGGCACCTACCTGAAAGTTGCCCACGGTACCGGTCGCATTATTATTGCTCCGAAGAACAAGGAATTGCCGCCCGGCAACTATGTCATGCGCGTGCGTGTCGGTGCTGTTGAAGGCACTTCGGCCGAGCGACGTTTCATCCAGGTGGGGCATCCTCAGCGCCTGATCGAGAGCAGAAACTGGGGACTCGAGGGGCCAGCCATCAGCACTCATCAAGTCATGGGAACCATCGAGAACCCCGAAACGATCGAAATCCCCCTTGAGGTCACCTCCAATACGATTCGTGAGTTTGCGGTGCAGGAGAAACAGCCGAACAACGGAAACCTTAAAGCACTTTGGGATGCGCACAACACGTGGAAGAAAGAAAACGGCTACGGCCACCCGCCTGCTATCTGGATTGATTGGGTTGAGCTCGAAGGACCTCTTCCGGAAGGAGAGTCCATGGCGTCAGCAACCTATCGCATTGAACCTGAGAAGACGATCAATCCACAAAACGAAAAGAGTATCAAAGAGTTGGAGGACAGTTTCTCGCGGTTTACCAAGTGGCAGAAAGGCGTTGATGAAGCTGCGAAGACTCCTGAGAACAAAGCGATCATCGCGGAGATCGCCAAAAAAGAGAAAGAAATCCTTGATCCACTGCGTTTCTACCGATTCACCGATCGACTCAAGGGTATTCCTGATGCCAGAGATTTTGGTTTTGATGAGTCCCGTGCTCCACAAAGCGCAAACCCCAACTGGCCAAACCTGCACGCCTATCTCAAACACTACGCCGACCTTCCCCATCGAGACACGGGAGCCTATTTGAAGCCCACCAAAGGAACTGGGCGTGTGATCGTGTCCCCGGAGAAACTACCAATTGGAAACTATACCCTTCGTGTGCGGGTTGGTGCTGTTGAAGGGTCCGATCCTTCCCGTCATTTTATTCAGGTTGGTCATCCTCAGAGAACGTACACCGGCCCGGATTGGGATTGGGGGCTGGAAGGGAGAGCAATCAGCACGAGTCAGGTTACTGGAACTGTGGAGGAGCCACAGATCCTTGAGATTCCTTTGGAGGTTGGGCCTCATACAATTCGTGAGTTTGCCGTGCAAGAAAAACAACCGAACAACGGCAAGCCGAAGGCACTCTGGAAAACATTTAATGCGGCAAAGAAAGAAA
The DNA here is from genome assembly GCA_039831725.1 of Pirellulales bacterium. GTDB lineage: Bacteria > Planctomycetota > Planctomycetia > Pirellulales > UBA1268 > UBA1268. The sequence goes on along the minus strand of JBDOMQ010000134.1, from coordinate 5,630 downwards.
ACGGGTATGGCATTCCTCCCGCGATCTGGATTGACTGGGTGGAATTGGAAGGCCCTCATAGCAGTTCAAGGAAACAATGGAAGCAGCGTCGTGAAGTTGAATTGCATGCAAACGCGAAGGTCGGTGGTACGTACAACGGATACTTCAAAGGTGGGTATGAAAAGGGCAAAGCATTCTTGGATACCGGTAAGCCTCAGAAGGGTATCGTTGATGAGCAGGAAGCAAAATTTCGAATCCGTCAGTTTGAGGAAGAAGGTCCGGTCTACCGTCGCTATCTTGATGATCCACTCACTCGGGCGGGGTCATTTCTGACTATTTCCAAGGTTAATAAGGAAGAGTACATCGCACTACCTCCCGAGCATCCGTCTGGCTGGAAAAAAACCGAGCATAGTGTTGAGTCGTTGCCGCCTGGTACCTACAAACTCCGATGCCGAATTGGGGCAGTTGAGGGTACTTCGGCTGAACGACACTTTGTGGACCTTGGTGCCGTTCCTGATACAGAACATTTTGATCGTCTTGCGACATTTCAGATTACTGGTTCAACGGACGAGCCGGAGGTTATTGAACTTCCGGTTCAACTCACCACAAACAGTCCGCGCAAATTTGCTCTCCGTGAAAAACGTGATGTGAAGGCAGATGTTGGTCGAGACCGCGACGCGAGGAAGGAAAATGGCGTCGGCCTCAAACCCGCTCTGTGGATCGACTGGGTTGAGTGGGAAGGACCGCTGGATGAGTCCAATGAATCTGGCAGGAAGGATTGGTGGATCACCGAAGCCGACGAGCCGGATGAGTCTTTGCGGGCGCGGAAGATGATCGAACGGTTCGCGCTGGAGGCTTTTCGAGGTGTCGAACCAAAGGCTGAATATATTCAACAGCTTTCTGATCTCTTTGTCCTTCGTCGCAAGGCTGGCGACTCTTTTGATACTGCGATCCGATTGCCCCTGAGCATTGTTCTTGCTTCACCAGGATTTCTCTACTTGAGTGAGCCTAACAATGCGGATGACCGGCGACAGCTCACTGATCGGGAACTTGCCGTACGTTTGGCGTATTTCCTTTGGAGTGCTCCTCCCGATCAAGAACTCCTTGAGTTGGCACAACAACAGCAACTGAGTCAGCCTGAAACACTCCGCCAGCAAGTCGATCGTATGATCGGTGATGAACGTTCGAACGAGTTTGTGGCAGGCTTTGTGCACCAATGGCTGGATATGGAACGCCTCGATTTCTTTCAGTTTGACACTAGACTCTATCGTGACTTCGACGAAAGCACTCGCTCTGCTGCACGCGAGGAAGTCTATCAGTCGTTTGCCCACCTTTTCCGTGGCGGTGAGGATGGCCGTATCAGTCAATTGCTGAAGAGTGACACTGTCTTTATTAACGGCCTGCTCGCAACGTACTACGGTATAGAAGGTGTCACTGGGGACGAATTTCAGGAAGTCAGTCTTCCTGAAGGCTCTCCTCGGGGTGGCCTGCTTGGTATGGCTGCGATTCATGCGATGGGAAGTGATGGCGTGGTAAGTAGCCCGGTTGAGCGCGGCGCCTGGGTGTTACGTCACCTTCTTCACGACCCGCCACCGCCAGCACCACCAAACGTGCCGCAGATTTCTCGTCTGCAAGGAGAGATTCTCACAACCCGTGAACGACTGCGTATGCATCAGGAAGAAGCCCAGTGCGCGAGTTGCCACCGAAAGATCGATCCGATCGGGCTTGGTCTAGAAAACTTTAATGCTGCGGGTAAGTGGCGAACAACAGATAGCTTTCAGGCACGTGACAAGCGAGGTCGTGGCATCGGCAAGAAAAAGACATGGGATATTGATCCGTCAGGTGCGATCTATAATGGCCCATCTTTCGCCGATTATTTTGAATTGCGAGATATTGTCGTCAGTCGTCAGGATGATTTTGCTCGTGGTTTTACAGAGCACCTCATTGAGTATGCTCTTGGCCGACCATTCGGCTTTACTGATGAAGACTTTGCAGAGGAAGTGGTTCAGTCTGCAAAAATCAAAGATTATGCAGTGAGTGAGTTCGTTCATGCTGTTGTTCAGAGCAAGGCATTTCAGTCCAAATGATAAAAAGGGGTATGTCGTGATGGGGATCCAAAAGTTTTTGTTTGCAGTGTTCGCTATCGTCGTGCTTGCCTCGAGTGTTCATGCTGTTGATCCACCCCCGATTAATTCACATCTGTTCCAGTCTGGTGAACTTATCTACACAGACGGGTTTGACGGTCCGCTGAACAAAAAATGGTGGCAGACACGGACCAAGAACTGGGAAGTTGTCGACGGTTTACTGATTGGGGCTCCGGACTACAAGAATGCGGCGGAGGCTGAGAAGGCGTTGAAACGTGATCACCATCTTGGGTTGTCACCTGTTATTCGGCTCGATAACCTGCCGCCAAAATTTGTTGTTCGTATGCGGGTGAAGTTTGAAGGGAAAGAATTTCAAACAGGTCGTCCAAAGTTCGATATTGGGCATCATATTAATACGGTAACTTTTCGAGATAATGGTTACGCCGTAAAGCTTCATGGCGGAAAACAGTTCCTCGGAAAAGCACCGAACGTCAAATTGAACGAATGGCTTGACGTTTCACTCGAATTCCAGGAGGGCGAACTCTGGATTGAGGTCAACGGAAAAGGCCAGCTCATCAAGCACGAGCAGGTTTCTCTCGAAGGACGGAGTGAATTAACTTTCAAGACCTTCGAGGATGCACCAAACAGAATCATGTTTGATTCTGTCAGCCTGTGGAAAGCTAACTAGTCTCTGCTACGAGGCTTAATTCTTCTTCACGTCGTAACAGAGCAGGATGTCCTGGTCACGAAGGTAGAGCTTTCCGTTGGCGATGACCGGATGGGGCCATGCTTTTTCTTCGCTCCGGTCTGGCTGGTCAAACCGACCTGTTTCGACAAGTTCTGTTGGAGTTGCCTTAATAAGAGCAACTGGGCCAGCTTCACTTCGTAGATACAGATGGCCATCGGCATACACGGTGGCACCTTTTCCAGCACTTCGTCCAGCGTAGGCAAGTTCGCCGCTGTTGAGATTAAGACAGCGGAATGTTCCGCCGCTTGATCCGTAGATATGGCCATCGAGCAACACGACCCCACCATGATGATTCATGATTTCTTTGTTGGCGTAAAGCTGCTCGGCCCGCCAGTTCGTGCCATCTTTTGTGACGCGGAAAGCATTGCATCCAATGCCGTAGCCTGATGTCACAAACACGGTGTTCCCTTGAACAATCGGTGTTGAGATAACAGCCGTCTTGCCTTCTCTGTCTGCTCGCCAAAGAACGGTTCCAGAGTCGGGGTCGATGCCGGCGACACTCTTTCCGGTTAGTTGCACGTATTGTCGAGTGCCATCAATCGTTGCGATGATCACAGATGAATAGCCAGCAGGATCTGTCCAGGCCTCTGTCTGCCAGAGTTTCTCTCCAGTCTGTCTGTTTAAGGCGAGCAGGGTGCCGTCAGGACCACCGGGAGTACAAATCACACGATCTCCATCCACAAGCGGAGACTCACTGTACTTCCATCCGGACATCATCTTTCCGCCGTATTGATCAACAAGATTGACCGACCATTTTGTAACGCCACTCTCTGCATCCAGGCAAACAACGTCTGCGTACTGGTTTAAAACAAAAACGTCACCCTTATCTATAGTTGGTGTGCCACGGGGGCCTGGGTACCGCTTGTGGCCACCGGCTTCACCAATGCGAGTTTTCCAGACAGGCGCACCGTCAGTTTCATCAAGAACAATCACGTAACTTCCATCATCAAGATCGCCCATCGTAAAGATGCGGCCGTTGGCTAGAGCAATACTCGAGTACCCTCCGCCAACACCTGTTGCTTTCCAGGCGAGTGGGGGCCCATCCTCTGGCCAATTTTCAAGAAGGCCAGTCTCGTTTGATTTCGCATCACGGTTTGGACCTCGCCATTGGGCCCAGTCTTCACCATAAGAACTTGAACCAAAAGAGCAGATCGAGAGTATTGAAATCGAAAGTAGCAAAACGAAACGCGGTAGCATGGTGTGTTTCCTGTAAGTTGGAACAACATTGTGTTGGCACGGCAGCAATCCAGTTTTTTTAGTTTGGATTGGAGCAGTGAAAGAATACAACCCCATCCCCAGTTCTACTCAATTTGACTTATTCTGTTCATTGTTTTTTTTCGAAACAAAATAGTCTACGAGCAGTTCAATACATTGGTGTCATGTTTCAAGTGGTTAGGAAGCAATAGGGTGTCTTATGAAGAGGCAGTTTTGTTTTGTTGCGATTCTTGCAGTGTCTTGTCTTTCTTGTGCCATGTATTTTGTTAAGGCAGATACATTTGCCGAAAAGATTCTTCGGTCATTTCCTCAGGCTGATAGGAATAGCGATGGTGTGCTTTCAGAGGATGAAGAAGCTTTTGTGAGCCAAAGGGTGATGCAACGGTATCCGCAGGCTGATCAGGATGGTGACGGCGTGCTTTCAGAAACTGAAAAACAGGAACTGGTTCAAAAGGTTTCTCAAAGAGGTAGGAAGCAACGGCCGAGTTCGCCAAGCCGCTCAGGAACGAATAGCCAAAATGCAGAAGCAGTTCTCAAGCAACTCGGCCTCAAAGGCGAACTGGATATTGAATACCGAAAAAACACGAAGCAACAGAGGAATCGCCTCGACTTCATTTACCCGAAAACAAAGGTGTACGAACGAGCACCGCTTTTCATCTATATCCACGGAGGCGGCAATACAGGTGGTACAAAAAACGCTCTCTACAATAAAAGTTCTTTGATCTTGAAAGAACTGACAGAATCGGGGATTGCAGTGGCAACTATTGACTACAGAGTCTTTGGTGCAGGGGAAGAGTTGGGGTTCCATCAACTATTCGAAGACTGCAAAGATGCGTTGCGATTCCTGGCAAAACATTCTGACCGATACGGGATCGACCCGCATAAGTTCATCACATGGGGGACGTCTGCTGGCGGTTCCAAAGCACTGGTGACGGCATTGACGGAAAGCGACTTTCTGCCCGGTGAGAACGCTGGACCAGAAACAGAACACACGGTGATCGGTGCAATCTCGTTCTATGGAGCGACCACGTTTCTCGTTCCGGAACTTTGGGAAAAGCGGCTCGAGAGATTTCCGGGGCGGAGTGAATCAAAAGGTGCGATGCTGTTCAAACCATCGCATGGCATGAGTACCGAAGAAATAGCAAAACTGGTCAGCGCCGACCAGCATTTGAAAGCGGATAGCCCGCCTATCCTGTTGGTGCATGGTGATAACGACCCTGTTGTACCCATCGACTTGTCTGAGCACTTGTACACGATGGGGAAGGAAAAGGGTCTCGATATAGAGTTAGTCGAAGTAAAAAATGCAGGTCATGGTTTTAAGCAGGTTCAGGGGAATGACGCGACCCCGTCAATGACATGGGACGAAACACAACAACTTGTGGTGAGGCACGTGCTGGAATGGATTCAATGACCTAGCGTGTCTTCAAAACCAGTGAATCAATCTGCGTCAATGAGTGTTGGTCAGAGATTGACGGTTTAGTTCTTCTTGGCTTTCGTCTTCTTTGCTCTTCCCGGAAGATCTGCTGAAATTGATTCCTCAGGTCGGATCATAGTTGCAGTCGGGCGTTTATTCGCCTGGATGTTAGCAATATGTTTCTCGTAGG
>JBDOMQ010000063.1:0-6882 GCA_039831725.1 Pirellulales bacterium | reverse complement strand
TCCGCAGCTGATTCAATGGGCAACTGGATCCCGAGCAAGACAGAACTAAAGAACAGACACCATTGCCAAGAATGCAATGGGCCAGAACGAAAACCGGAAAGACGAAGGAATTTGATCATTTGTTGATGTCGACTTTCGCAACGAGTCGTGCACCAATCAAGATAGATTTCCCTAATGCCCGGCCTTTCGGGCCCCTCTTGAGACTCCCCTTCCTGCCCCACTTTCCTCAGACGGCTCCTTTTGTGGCTAAATGCTATTCTGCTGACTCAGAAAAATAGTTCCTCCAAGAAGGCCCGGTATCCATGCCAAGGAAGGTAAACGAACAAATGCCTCCCTCTCATCAGGTTGACGGACAAGAACCAGATGATTCAAAAGTTCACCAAACACTTCTTCGCTGGTGGGGCTTTGATACATTTCGACCACTACAAGCCGAAGCAATCTATGCCGCCATGAATGGTCGGGACTCCGTTGTAGTACTCCCAACAGGTGGTGGCAAAAGCCTCTGCTACCAACTGCCGCCCTTGCTGAGCCAAACAACAGATATTGTTGTCTCACCGCTTGTATCCCTCATGAAGGATCAAGTGGACTCACTTGAATCTATTGGCTATCCAGCAGCAGCGATTCACAGTGGACTCTCTCAGAACGACCGAAGCAAAACCTACCGAAATCTTCGCAGCGGGAACCTCCGTTTACTTTTCATAGCCCCTGAAAGGCTTTTCAATTCAAATCTTGTTGAAACACTTTCACATTTACCAATTCGGCGATTTGCGATAGATGAAGCTCACTGTATCAGCCAATGGGGGCATGACTTTCGTCCCGAGTACCGTCAACTTTCAGCTCTACGAGATCGGTTCCCTCAAGCGAGTTTTCACGCCTACACTGCTACTGCGACACCCCATGTTCGAAGAGATATCGCCGAACAACTTCATCTCAAAAACCCAGATATTCTTGTTGGCACTTTCGACCGACCAAACCTCACCTATCGTGTCATTCCACGCACTGACAGAACGGCACAGATACTCGAGATCCTTGGACGCCATCCCAAAGAAGCTTCGATTGTGTACTGTATTTCACGACGCGAAACAGAAAGACTCGCGAAACATCTCTCTGCATCCGGACTACTTGCGCATCCATATCATGCAGGGCTTGATGCCAAGAAACGACACCGAACACAGGAAGCGTTTGCGAAGGAGACTCTTGATGTGGTCGTCGCTACTGTCGCATTTGGCATGGGCATAGATCGATCAAACGTGAGACTCGTCCTACACACCGGCCTTCCAAAAAGCCTTGAAGCCTACCAGCAAGAAACAGGTCGAGCCGGACGTGATGGGCTCGCTGCAGAATGCGTCCTGCTTTATTCGCCAGCTGATGTCTTCAGTTGGGAGGCCTTGATTCGACGGGGGGCGGAATCGTCTGAACTGAGTGAAGATGAATCACAGAAACTCATCGAATCGCAGATATTGCATCTCCAACGCATGCGGCAGTACGCCCAAGCAGCGCGTTGCCGCCATGCTTTTCTATCGGAGCATTTTGGACAATCATACGAACTCCCAAACTGTAAAAATTGTGACGTTTGCCTTAAGGAAACAACCAATCTTGCTGACAGCACCACGATTGCTCAAAAAATCATCTCGTGCGTCGCACGAATCAAAGAAGGGTTTGGTGTCCGTCATCTTTGCGAAGTGCTTCGTGGCGCACAGACAGCAGCTGTTCAACGTTATGGACATCACTGCTTGTCAACATATGGACTACTAAAAAACTTCGATCAGCGAATGTGTGAAAATCTTGTCCACCAACTTCTTGACCAAGAATATCTTTCCAGAAGCAATAGTGATCGGCCAGTAGTCATGCTAAACAAAAAATCATGGGAAATCCTTCGGAACCAACGACAGGTCACTCTTCTGGAACCACGACTAAAGAAAGCGGTGCGATCACGAAAAGAGTCGGATGATTGGGATGGAGTTGATCGACAATTGTTTGACTACCTTCGGCAATGGCGAAGAAAAATAGCCGACAGACGAGGGAAACCTGCATGGACTATTCTCGATGACCGTGCGTTGCGCTCAATCGCTCGTGATAAGCCGCATACACTGGCAACACTCTTGAAATGTAAAGGTATTGGCGAAAAGCGATTGGCTGATCACGGAACAGCAATTCTTAAAATTGTAAAACAATGCAACCAAGAATCGGCATAAGCTGTAATGACTTGTATTTATTGAGGTGAAAGACACACCGTACGATCACAGATCATCGTAAACGGATCACAACCTGACGAGGTCACAATAAGCGTCAATGATCCCTCACAAACGTCCTTGAGAAGGCTTGCCAGGGCATGCTGCTGCTGAGAATTCATGCCTTCTGCTGGCTCGTCAACGAGCAGAATCCGTGGGTCCATTGCCAGTCCACGAGCAATTTCAAGGCAACGTTGCTCGTAACGCGTCAGATCTGAAGCAAACGAGAACGATTGATCAGCTAGCCCCACAGACCGAATAAGCTCCTCGGTCCGTTTTATACAGTGTGCTTTATTGATGAGCGGCCACAATGATGATGATTTGCGATAAACGGACTGCTCTACTGCGACGAGTATGTTTTCAAATACTGTCATTGCAGGAAAGTTTCTTGGAGTTCGAAAGGTACGAGCCACACCAGCCCGCGCAGCAACTTCTGGTGAACGTCTCCCTCGCTGCCAGATTGCTAGTGACATTCCAAGTCCAAGCAAGAACCCACAGATAAAAGCAGACCAACCACGAAAACGAATCCGACTTTTACCGTCTGCCAGCTGATCGAGAGTGGTTTCATCCAGTAATAGCTCGCGTTGCGGTTCATTTGCATCGCCCACTAAATCGGTTATGTCAGGAATAACACCTGGACCAGTTCGCCGAGCCGTTACTGCTGCTTGCATTTGATTGCGTAATTCTCGTGCTTCAGACAGATTGCGACGCACCGCAAGAACTTCACGTCCGTCTGCTGTGACAATGCGCCAATTACCAGCCAGTCGGTCAACAGCCAGTTCCGCACGAAAATAACCACGAAGTCGTCTTCCGATGTTTGCAGGTGTAAATGGTTCGTCGACTACAAGACCCCGCTTTACAACAGCCAGCCACAATCGATCGATGTCTACCGCTGCTGCCGCACACAACAAACCAACCAGAATTCCGGTAAACAGAACGCCCCAGAACGTTTTTGCAGAGAAGCCCTGTTTTAATCGATGCCCATCCAATCGGACTGAACCAGAAGATGCCGACCAGAGCCCACAGATAGCATCGAGCAGAGCAGCTTTCGCGCCCCTTCCCGAATCTATAATGGCGACATTACTACCTACCGGCACATCAAGTTCTAATTCGTCGATGAGCGGAATCCCACCTAATTGAACTGTAAGCCGATCAATACTCAGAAGCGGTATATCTGTTGAGAGTAACGCACCATCACTCGTTTTCGTATTCTCCCCACGAGTCATTGCTGTGACTCCTGGAATTCAGCAGCGAAACGTCGTGACGGAATAAGTCCTACAGGACGAAATCGCATAACAATGATTAACGCAATACCAACAAGAGCTAATCGCCAACTCCCAAGGGTAAAGATACTGACATCAAATAACTGCCCCTGCATGCGTTGCATCCAGGAATCAACAGACGGAATCACAACTATGTCAAAACCAAACAGGATTGTGACTCCAACAAGTGTTCCTGGGATACTACCAAGGCCACCGATTATGACAGCGCAAAGAATCGCAACTGATCGATTAAAGCCAAAAGCGTTTGGATCTCCGGTAGTACCGATACTTGCGACAGACAGACAGCCGGCAAGTCCGGCTATCGCTGCAGCTATTGTGAAAGCTGAAAGTCGAACTTTTGTTGCAGAAATACCTATTGTCGCAGCCGCAAGTGGCTCCTCACGAACAGCAATCCAAGCTCTACCGAGCGGCGATCTTTCGAGAACCCGTACAAGCAGCACCACAACAAAGAGCACAATGAGTGATAGGTAGTAAAACCAACGTGAATCAACAACGAACTCTCTACCGAGATCTATCCCCATAACAAGCATTCCAGATCCTGGTGGTGGAATCGGACCAAGCCCCTGTGTGCCACCTGTGACGTTTTCCAGATTTAGAAATAAAACGCGAACGACTTCACCGAAACCAAGAGTAACAATAGCAAGATATTCACCTCGAAGACGCAACGTTGGCGAGCCGAGCAGCGTTCCTATTGCGGCAGTCAGACCAACGCTGACAAAAACTGCTGGTAGAAAACCTATCTCCAACGGATTCATCGGGACGGTAAGAATCGCAAGAAAGAGACCACCCAGGCCAAAGAATGACGCGATTCCCAGGTGGAGCAATCCCGTGAAACCAACCATGACGTTGAGACCAAGAGCCGCGATACAAATTATTAAGACTGACGTCATTTGTCGGCCCAGCCCCCCGGCCAATACCGGGTAGAACCATGGCGCGAGGGCTAGAATTGTGAAAACTGGTATCTCCCAATTTTTCTTGGACCACTTCACAAAATGAGACAGGGAGGCCCGCTGACTTTTCATCGCTGCCCTCCTCTCATCTTTGATTTCCCAAAAATTCCTTGCGGGCGAAACGCAAGAAAAATAATGAGCACGAGAAAGACTGACGCTATGGCCCAACGAGGGCCAAGAAGGGCCACCGAAATGGCACGAATTAATCCAACTATGAGCCCACCAACTATGGCACCAGGTACGCTTCCAATACCACCGAGCACTGCTGCAGTAAGAGCATACAACCCCATCTGATGCCCCATCTGGTAGTTAATCGTCGTTGCATGAAGACCTGCAGCTACACTCGCAACACCACCAAGAAAGCCACTAATAAAAAAAGTGGCTGTAATAAGTTTTCCTACTTCCCCTGTGCGAGCTGTCACACGAGTGATTGCGGCTATGGAGCGCAACGATCTTCCAAAACGGGTTTGACGAAGAAGAACATAGAGACACAGAACGGGTGGCACGGTGATGACAAGCACCAAAAGATCAGCCATCGCAATAGAAACTCCACCAACTGAACGTGTGTTTTCCAGGAAAATCTCAGGGAATGCACGATCAGTCGGACCGATCCAAATAAGCCCCACATTCATGAGTACAAACGAAACACCGATTGTTGAAACGAGAGGTGATAGAGGAGGAGCATTTCGCAGCGGACGATAGACAAACTGATCGATACAAACATTCAGACAGCCACAAAACAGTCCACTGCACCCAGCAGCCAAAAATATTACGAGACAACCAGTCAGTGGATCGACCGGATGTGGCACGAGGAATGACAAGATCGCAAGTGACAAGCAGCCACCAAGCATGACTACATCCCCATGGGCGAAGTGGATGAGTCCAATGGTTCCGTAAACCAAAGTATACCCAACAGCAATTAGCCCCAGAAATCCACCACTTGTGATTCCGATACCACATTGCTGAAGAAAGGATGCTACGTCCACGCATGTATCCCGACAAAGTAAGCCGTTAGAAAGTTCTTTGTCCTAGTCTTATCTACTGTCGTTCGTTTTGCCTATGCCAGCAGTTGACATAACTTCTTCATGTACAAACTCACCGTCCCGAACGACACTCACAGACACCTCCTGAAGTGTCGTATCCCCATTTGCATCGATACTCCATTGCCCAAGCACACCATCGTCTACCTGGCTTGCAAAAGCTGATTCTACAATAGCTCGACGATCTTTCTGCCCTACATCAGCAATAGCTCGAATCACGAGCCTGGCCGCCTCATAACCATGAATGGCTGTGTTGGTTGGGCATGTCCCGTATTTTTCCCGATACCGAAGAAACAATGTTTTTTTAGTGCAATCTGCTTGCTCTGGTGACAGCCCTGCAGATGTGGCAAAACACCGACCATCAAGAGAATCCGCGCCTGCTGCTTCAAGGAACGCTTTGGTGCGACATCCATCCGAGACCAGCAGAATTGCCTCGCTCTCAGCTAACACAAGATCGCGTGCAAGTTGTCCACCTTTGGTTCGCGCACTACCACCAAAGTAAATCAGGTCCGGATCAGCACTCATAACAGATCCTACAAATGACTTAAATTCTGCTGCCTGTGGATCAATCGAGACGTGCTCGAGAACTGTCATGCCTTGCTCACGACAGCGATCAGCGAACAAAGACGCTACTCCGCGGCCATAAACACCAGCGTCATCGATGACAAAAACTCGACGCACCCCACGCTCGAATGCCCAATCTGCAGCAAGTGGACCTTGGAGGTCATCTGCCGGGACAACTCGGATGTAATTCAACCTGCCAGACGGCCGGTAAACGTTTGGCTCTCCAGGAAGACCGAGTCCCGGCTTAGTCAATCCAACAGCCGTATTTGCTGGAGATACCATTAGTAAATCGGCATAGTTGAGAATTGGCATTGATACTCGGGCCGCTCCAGAGTTCAAGGTACCAATATACGCCATCACGTTGGGGTCCTGCACTGCCATCCGAGCATTGGCTGCCTCACCCTCACTCGTCCACCGGCCGGACGCTGCTGCACTATTATCAAGATCACGATATTCCAGAGTAAACCGTCCTGCTTTCGCCTTCACCTCATCAATTGCAAGCCGAATGCCTCGAACAACCTCATCACTTACCTGCCTGGAGACACCTGTACGCGGCAGACTTGAAACGAGACACACTCGATCAGATTCTATTTTTTGACAACCGCAAAAACTCAGTCCAACCGTGAGGCAAATTACGATATTCCATGCCAGACTAAGTGGTGATGGATTATCTAGACAAAACCAATCACTTCTCATGATTTCGCCTCTGCGTGTAGTCACCAAAAACACTCTCAGACCTTTTTCACAAACTTCCACGAACGGTGTATACGAGCATTTCGGAAATCTTCTGGCACCGTCTTTCTGCTAATCTCAT
>JBDOMQ010000179.1:0-6897 GCA_039831725.1 Pirellulales bacterium | reverse complement strand
CGTCTTCATGCGAGGGAACGAAGGCAAGGTCACGCGAAACACCAAGCCACTCGTCTTTCACTTCCCCTGGCACACAGGTGATCCCGAGTCTGTGGTTCGCATGGGCGACTACAAGTTAATAAAAAATCTCGATACGCTGGATGTTGAGTTGTACGATGTCGCCAATGATATTGCTGAACAGCATAACCTTTCATCAAGCATGCCAGAACTGGCGAAGAAACTTGATCATCAACGATCCAACTATTTGGACTCAGTGAATGCCGAGACCGTAACCCTCATTCGTCGTAATTATGTAGAGCTTCTCGAAGACAGCTGGATCACCAATGGCAAAAAGCGATTTGAAAAATTGAAAGCGGACCTCCGTGCTGACCCAACCAACAAACAAAATGCATTCAAGGTAGACGTCTCTAAAAATCATGTGGAGTTCCAGGACCGACAACTGTCTCGATCCCGTGCTCTCATTCAACTGCATGAATTACGTGGCACCGCAGATCACAATTAGTGCTCAAAACCTTGAACCGAAACAACACGCTTTCACAACTCAAAGTAGAAACGAACAACCGATGAAAACTTTGGCATATGCTATCGCGTTTATGTTCTTCGTATGCGGTGCACACTACCTGCCTGCAGAGGCCCCAAATTTCATCCTGATTTATGCAGATGACTTGGGGTATGCGGACACATCCGTCCAGATGATGGATGATGACCCAACAACAAAGCACAGCTTCATCAGGACACCGGGGCTTGATCGTCTTGCGGCGCTCGGCGCACGCTACTCGACTGCCTACGCACCGACCCCAACCTGCACGGCATCACGATTGAGTCTTCAATTTGGAAAAACACCAGCCCGACTCCAATGCCGCAACGTCTTTGATGTGCTGACTGCGATCCAGAGGCCCAATGGATACGACGACGAGGTGACTATTGCAGAGATGCTCAAAGCATCGGGCAAAAACTATGCGACAGCAATGTTTGGAAAAGGTTGTAGCACCATGGGCCGATTCGATGAAGCAGGCTATGACGTCACGGACGAAGTACCTGGTCAACCTGGAGGCAACGGCAACGGGCATGGATCCTACTGGGACGTGAAAAAGAAAACACCGTTTCCAAAGAATAATCCAAAGCGGATGCATTCACTCAGCAAGGACTCTGTTGATTTTGTCAATCAACACGCAGGCAAACAACCGTTCTTCCTGATGGTTTCTCATTACGCCGTTCATATTCCTCACATGGCAACTGATGAGGCTTTTCTCCGAACCAAACAACGCTGGATAGCAGAGGGCAGGGAGGTTGAAAAAATCGACAATGAAAATTCAAGTATCCACCGTGACATTGTCTATGCGGCAATGACTGAGGAGCTGGACATGAATGTCGGGGCGTTGATCGACGCACTGGAACAAAAAGGAGAACTTGCAAACACCTACATTATTTTCACTTCGGACAATGGAGGAGGGCATTCAGAGCGCCGAAAAGTCGAGGGGCAGAACCGGCGATTCAATGGACCTCTGCAAGAAGGCAAGCGATCCATGTTTGAAGGTGGTATTCGGGTACCTACAATTATAGCCGGCCCACAGATACAAGCCGGGTCACAGTGCGATGTGCCAATTGTGCAATGGGATTTTTTACCGACTTTTCATGACCTAAGTGGTAGCGAAACAGATCTACCTAGTGAAGTGGATGGTGGCAGTCTGCGTGATGTGTTTGTGCGTGGAAACGCGGGCGCCGTTAACCGCTTGGCTCCAGGCATCATCCATCATTACACGTGCCATTACCATCCACCGATCAGTTCCATCATCATCGGCGACTATAAGTTGATGAGACATCTCAACACCGGTGAAATAAAACTCTTCGACATCAAAACAGATTATCGCGAGCAGGAAAATCTTGCAGCTACTATGCCGGAGAGAGTTGAGTCGATGGACGCGATCCGAGTTAATTATGTCAAAGAAGTTGATGGCGGCACGACGGCCCAGGTACGTGATGCGCTCTATGATCTCATGGACACCTTTGGAGAACGAGCGAAAGAGGATTACAGAAAAAAAGCCACATTACTTCGAGAGCAGAACCCGGCAGACCTCGATGCGCAACAAGCACAATTATTGGAACAACTGAACGCAAAACTATTTAGAAATGAACTGAATAAGGAAAAATGTCGACGCCAAGCTACAAACGCTTCATGGCGTGAGGGTGTACCGAAAGAAGGAGCTGAAGAATACGTGAGATCACGTTGGGTTGAGTATGTGGGTGATTGAACCACAAGGAACCGATTTGTATTCGGTGTATTGAAACACAAACGGAGACAACAGATGAGAATAATGATCGGTATGCTGTTCGCAATCACCGCGATCACGGCACATGCAGTTGAGTCACCAAACTTTGTCATTATCTATGCAGATGATCTGGGATACACACAGACAAGTGTTCCGATGATGAAAGATCGTTCTGAATTAGCCCATGATCTTCATCAGACCCCGAGCCTTGAGAAGTTAGCCAAAAGAGGCATGCGATTTTCTAGTGCGTATTGCCCCTCGCCTGTATGCACGCCATCCCGTGCAAGCATCCAGTTTGGAAAGACAACAGCCCGTGTCGGCTGTATATCAATCCATGACGTTGTCATGAACAAAAAACAAATTGATATGACCAAGAACCTCTCCATTGCAGAGATGCTCAAGGAAGCCAACGAAGAGTATATCACAGCTTTTTATGGCAAAGGCTGCACACCGATGGGCTGGTTCAAGGATCACGGTTATGACGTGACCGATTTCCATCATAAACATCCCAATGGGAATGGACATGGTGATTGGTGGGAACCTGCCGATAAAACCCCAATACCGGATGACGACCCCAAGCGTGTTTTTAGTCTGGCAAAGACTGCTCAAAACTTTCTGGAAGAACGTGGCAAGGATCGAAAACCATTTTTCATGATGATCTCCCATTATGCCGTGCATGTGCGCAATACATCACTCAAGAGCACGCGAGAAAAATATCTTCGTATCCTTGCCGCAGAGAATGGCATTGAAGGTGGTATTCCAGATATTTCAAAATTTGATACGAATGCCGATGAGATGCCAAAAAAACTACAGTCACTATGGGATAGAGCTAATTACGCAGCCATGATGGAGAACATGGACACATCGATTGGAATGGTTCTCGATGAACTCAAGGCACAGGGACTCGAGGACAACACCTACGTCATCTTTTCTTCAGACAATGGTGGCGGCCAGAGCAACGCTCCTCTCCAAGGCGGCAAAGCCAAAATGTGGGAGGGTGGCCTGCGCATTCCAATGATTGTGGCCGGGCCAGGCATTGCTGCGAATTCGCAATGCGATCAACCGGTAGCACAGTGGGACTATTTACCAACACTGCACGATCTTGCTGGTAGTCCGGTCGCACTACCAAGTGATTTGGACGGAATTAGTTTGCGACCCGTTTTTGAGCATGGCAACGATGGCAAGCTTGCCCCGCGTGACACCGGCTTCGTTTTTCATTTCCCTGCACACTATACCGTGCCAATAACCGCATTCAGAAGCGGTGATTTCAAACTGATGCGACATCTTAACTCAGGTGAAATCAAGTTGTTTAATGTCGTAAAAGATATGGGTGAGACAAATGACTTGGCGAAACAGATGCCGAAAAAAACGGTAGAAATGGTACGGCAGTTGGATGCGTATCTTCAGAAGGTCGGTGCATGGACAATGGATGAGGTCTATGCCACCCGTATAGAGGAACTTGAAAAGTGGACTTTGGAAAATCAACTCAGAGTTGATCAATTGAATAAGCAGTTAAATGAAACAGGCTTGTCACAAGAAGACCGTCTTGAACTCAGCAAAAAGTTGAAGGAAAGCACAGCAAAAATAAAACACTTCAAAGAAAATCTTGACAAACTCAATCTGGATCGAAATTCGGATCTTTGGTTCTAGAAGGTCATAACCAGACAAGCACACGTGGGCTTGATGCGATTTAAATTCATAAGATTTTTTCCTCAATAGAGCAAGTGCCAAAGCGATTTACATGTCGTGCAGACCAAACCAACTTTGCAAAGTATTACGTTCAATCAATTCGAATTACTCCTTGAAATTTGCTCCCAGGATAAGGGCGAACCCGAGACGGCTACTTTATCTTTCTCATAGCGAATCGTTGTCCATTCACCCTTGAGTGGAAGTCGAATTTCCATCCATTCCCAGTCGTCTGGCAGGGCCGGACGCACAAGCAATTTATTCTCAGGGATGGAATACTCGAGCCCACCTAAACCTTCAAGATACAACAGAATTTTGCCTGCATTGAAGTTTGAATATTGGTCTCCAAAAAGCGTGCGGTCACGGCGGTACGCTTCTGGTGCAACAGGAATGTGCCATTCGTCGTGCCAGTTGTAATTACCAATGTGATTGAGTGTTAATTCCGGGGCAACGGAAAGCTCTTGGCAAAACATTCCATCGAGCATGAAGTAGGCTGTATCTGGCGTATACCCAAATGAGTGATCGACTTTCGTGTCGAACTCCTGCATTGATTGTTTTGACATCGCAAGTGGAAAAAACTCACCAAAGAAACCCTTCTCGCGATCAACTGCCCAGTGCTGCACCATTTCCTCGGCATATTCTCTTGGAAAATAGGGCGAACGCATCGCCCAAAATGAGTTTGTCCCAATCAACCCACTCTTTGGACCTGCGAAATACTTTTCTATACCATTCATCTCCCATCGCTGATCAAACATGAGTCGAACATGGTCAGGATCAGTACGCACCAGTGATTGCCAGTGACGCACATCTGCTTCTTTGCCAAGAACTGACGCCATGCGAGCAAGTGTTTCCGCCACTTCGAATTCATTCATCGCAAAATTCGTGAGTCTCTTGCGAAAAAGTTTCTCAAAATGGTCTTCATAACTTGCTCGTAGAAACTCTACGTCACCCGTGTGCTCATAAATCTGCCATGCACCAAGAACATGTTCAGACATTTCTCCACCGTAGGCACCACTATGCCAGGTCGTCCCCTTGTTGTCAGAAAGCATACGAATGCCATTGGGCAGTTCACGAAATCGATCATTTTCAGTGAGGTGCTTCCATGTCAGAACATTTCCGTAGCCATAGTGAGCCTTATCGGCAGCCCACGATCCGACTTTTATTTGGAACATCGCATCATAACGATGAAGGCCAAGAAAATTGTTTACAGCCGTCTGCGTGTGGTTCTCCATCTCCCACCCATTGCCTACATCAATTGAATACATCAGGTAGAGAGACCAAAGGTAGTAATAGATATCGACAAACTTTTTATCGGGACAACGAAACCAAGGAATTTCATCATTCAGGAGCTGGTTCATAAACGTTGTTTTCTCGGCAAGGGCGTCTGCATGATGCTCAATCATGTCATGACCAGCCTGTATGGCCGTGGCTTCATCATCGTGCATTGCCCAAGAGACAACAGTGCCTTTGGAATCACACGGAATTGAAAACGTATAGTGCACGACTCCCTTGGCATCTTTCTCAAGAACAAGGCTTGTTGCAAGCTCCGTTGAGGCACTCAGGACCGTGGTCATACCTGAATACACAGATGGGCCAATACGTTCGGGGCCTCCGGGGTCTGGACGAGATTTTATCGTGCCAGCCTCAGTAATCAGAATCGATCGCTTTGTATCATCAAGCCTGGCGGCCGCCTGAGAGGAGACGCTATTCCTCGTAAACAAACTCTGACCGGTGAACTGAAGAGTGACCGGCTTTGACGCAGTGATAATTGAAGCCGCTGCATCGCTGCCTCCGATAAACTTCCGCTCTCGAATCGTGATACCATCAAGGTCGTATTCACAAATGACTTGATCGGGGCGCCATCGCATGATGCGTGGCTTAGGCGTCTCATAGGTCTTTCCATCGACAATGACACTTCCATACAACACACGGGTGTCTTTGTAGAATTCCCAGCTCATATAATCATTGCCAGTACCTGTATTCTCTGTACCAGTGATCTCACTTTGCACACGCGCGGCACCACGAGCGCGAAGGTCATGATAAAAGGGATGAGTCAGGCCTATGGTCTCATCCTCAATGGTCCTCCAACTCGCGTGAAATCCACCAACGTAGTAAGTCACGTTGCCTGCAAGAAAACCGTGCTTACGACCTTGGATGTCGTGTTCAAGACGGCTGCAATAATCTGTGAATGCTGGCCGTTCGCTCGCCATGAGCTGCGTGGTGGCCGATAGGTGACCGACGCAGCACATGACAAAGAAGAGGGCTACCGAAAAGAAGAGCTTGGACAATTTCAGAATGCGCATAAGTCTAGAGCATGAGGAAGTGAATATGGATGATCAATTAATGGAGGGATACTTGCAGGGGACTATTCAGATCATTGCTTTGAGCAACTCGTTTTCCATCAACCCATACAAACAGCTTGCTTTGCATGCCGGGAGTTGTTGAAGACCAATCTTCTTTCCAAAGAATATCGATGTCGTGGCCATGATATCGAAGGTCCCCCAGGTAGAAGAATTTCCATTGTTTTCTTGGTAGCAGAGGGTGAATCTCAAAACTGTCGCCATGACTGCCCTGAAATCCAATGAGATCTTCGATGAGCACATCAGGAAATGTTGAGTGGAAATAGTCCTGAACATCACCAAACCCTTTCCCCATGGCAGGCAAACTTTGCACAACGTCACCCCCACCAGGCATTCGATATCCTCCAGTACGGGGTAGATACCACTCGCCAATACTACGACGGCGTCCATGAAGTTCGACATATTGACTTATATGGTCATAGAGAAGCTGGCGATCTTCTTCACTGATTGTGCCGCGAGTTGCTTTATAGTCTCGGAGGTACTTGGCATACGCTTTGTAGACAACAGAGTTTTGAAAGGGCCATCCGCGGCCGTTCCAGCCGTATGACATCTCATTAAAAAAATCGTGCCTATATTCGGTG
>JBDOMQ010000402.1:0-6928 GCA_039831725.1 Pirellulales bacterium | reverse complement strand
CGCAAAGGTGACCCAGTTGACCTCAAGCGACTTAAAGACAACATCGCATTGATGAAAAAGTGGGCCACGGAAGGAAAGTAGGAAGCAGCACGCAATTCATTTTTGAATCGGGGCAGTTTTTCAATGGATGCGAGCGTTTGATTCTCGCGTGGTGGCGGCCACGCTGGAGGCGTGCAACATCATAGTGAGTCATAGCCTAAAGCATCAAGGTTTCACTCGAATGTTCTTCCACAGAACTTTTCCCTTAGATCCCTTATGAATCTGCAGACCAAAGAAGCCACTTGGATAGCTGCCGTCGTCGATCCAGTGCGCAACGGGCACACCATTGATCCATGTCTTTACCACATTGCCTTGCGCAGAAATCGTGAGGCGATTCCAACCTCCACGATCAAGCGCCGCACGAGCTTCTTTATGTTCTTTTAACCAAACAGGGTAGAAATATCCGCCGCAACTCTGGCCATAGATGCCCCCTGACCAATAACGATCACCCGTGATTCCCTCCATCTCGGCCTGTGGGCCGAAGACGATCTCTTTCTCTTTCTGTGTTTTGCTCTGTGCACGAAACATGACTCCTGAGTTTCCATCAACTTCCCATTTCATATCACACGTAAAGATGAAGTCTTGGAAGTCATTCTTCTCTGTACTCAAATAGGTACTTGGAGATCCTGGCACACACGTACCGACAAGCATTCCATCGACAACTTCGAACGTGCACGTTCCTCCCTTGGGAGTCCAACCACTCAGGTCCTTGCCATTAAAGAGCGGAGTAAATCCCTCGTGCACGTCAGGTTCCGGATCGGTGTTGAGCAACATCTCTTTCGGATCTGGAGCGTTGTCCTGCTTCTTATACTTTGTGTGCCATGCCGACTGTGATTCATCCACCGTGCCTGCAAATGTGATTCCTTTGCTTCCACAGAAGACCAGTGATCCAAGGCAGATCAGGAACGCATTGATGGGAAGAAAATACTGAAATCGGGAGATAGCTTGCATGACTTGAACCCTCAATGAAATGGAAACAAGCAGTAAAATAAAAAGAGCGACTGTTTGAAATCACTAGTTTAACGAATGAGAGCACAGGAGATGCAAAATAACCCATCGTCACATCAAAAACTCTATGGTGGGCATGAAAGTGGACAGCATAAAAAGCAATGACTAGAAGGTTCGACTCTTGCTGGGGAATCTTTCGTCCCATTCTTTTCTTTGTCGATTATTTACAGCGCACAAGACACTTTTGCCCTGCTTTTTTGGCTTATTTCTAGTGTCTCGGCTTCTTTCACTCCTTGAAACGGGCCGTTTCAAGGCGCTGCTATACTCTTCCGTAATGGTTCGAGGCTTCGTGCCGGTTTGTTTCAATTTGATTTGAAGTTCTTTTCAAGGTGGAGAATAGAAAATGCCAATGAGCGTTTCGACAGTGGTGGTTCGCGGTTTAGGTGTGATCGTACTTGCGGTGGTATGCACAACGCAGGCAATAACAGCCGAAGAATATGACCGTTCATCGCTGCCGATTCCAAACCCACGGACACCACCAGTACGTGAAATGGATGCTCGTAAAGCAACGAAGCCTGAACCCTTCGAGGTGAAGGCTCCCAAAGGGGCTCCTAATGTGGTCGTGGTACTGATCGACGATATCGGCTTTGGGGCGACTGCGCCCTTTGGCGGTGCAATTGAGACGCCGACCTTTAGTCGGCTTGCCCAAAATGGACTGCGATTCAATCGTTTTCACACCACCGCGCTTTGTTCACCAACTCGAGCTGCTTTGTTGTCAGGACGGAATCACCACAATGTCAATGTAGGCTCAGTGATGGAAATCGCGACCGGCTTTCCTGGTAATCTCGGAATGCGGCCTAATGATGCAAAGTATTTTGCAGAAACGCTACGGTACAACGGATACAGCACCGCGGCGTTTGGAAAATGGCATGAAACACCAACATGGGAAGTTTCAGTATCTGGTCCATTCTACCGATGGCCTACTCAGTCAGGCTTTGACAAGTTCTATGGCTTTATTGGTGGTGAGACCAATCAATGGGAACCTGTGATCTTCGATGGTGTTACTCGTGTGCCAAAAGAGACTCAAGAAAACTATCACTTCACAACAGATATGACCAACGAGGCTATTCGCTGGGTTCAATTTCAACAGGCAATGACGCCTGACAAACCATTCTTTGTTTACTTTGCAACCGGCGCAACGCATGCACCGCACCATGCGCCCAAAGAGTGGATTGAAAAATACAAGGGCAAATTTGACAAGGGCTGGTTGGCCCTACGAGAGGAAACACTCGCGAGGCAAAAAGAGGCAGGAATCGTTCCCGAAGATACTCAGTTAGCGGATATGCCTGAGGACATTAAAGATTGGGAATCACTCAGCCAGAAAGAAAAAGATTTGTTTGCCTTACAGATGGAGACATTTGCTGGATTTACCGAACATACCGATGTTGAAATCGGTCGTCTGGTCGATGCTATCGATCAAATCGATGAACTTGATAACACCCTTTTCATTTATGTGATGGGGGATAATGGAGCCAGCGGTGAGGGTGGTTTGGAAGGAACGTTCAATGAACTCGTTCACTTGAACGGTATTTTTGATGCCGAGACGATCGATAGTATGTTGGCTCGTTCCGATGATTGGGGTGGGCCCGATTCCTTCCCGCATTTTTCGGCTGCCTGGGCAGTTGCTACTGATGCTCCCTTTAAGTGGACAAAGCAAATGGCTGCCGATTTTGGTGGAACCCGAAACGGTATGGTTATGCATTGGCCTGCCGGATTTGATGCAAAAGGTGAAATCCGTGATCAATGGCACCACGTGAACGATGTGGCGGCCACGGTTTTGGAGGCGGCGAAAATCCCGCAGTCGAAGGTGATCAATGGCGTTCCACAAAAGCCACTAGATGGCGTCAGCATGCTTTACGCTGCGAAAGATAAAGACGCGGCTGATCGCCATACGACGCAATATTTCGAAATGTTTGGCAACCGTGGCATCTACCATGAAGGATGGTTGGCTCGGACCGTGCACCAAGTCCCGTGGCAAGGGAAACCACTGCGCCCACTCGAAGAAGACATTTGGGAACTCTACAACGTCGACGAAGACTTCAGTCTGACGAACGATCTGGCTCAAAAGAACCCAGAGAAGATGAAAGAGTTGAGACAATTATTTGTACTTGAAGCGTTGGCAAACAACGTCTTTCCAATCGATGACCGGCTTTATGAACGGTTCAATGCAAGAATTGCAGGCCGGCCGGATCTTATGGGAGACCGAAAGTCATTGACTTTGGCCCACGGAATGGAAGGGATTCTTGAGAACACCTTCTTGAACGTCAAGAACACTTCGAAAACAATCGAAGCCGATGTTTCACTCAGTGACAAAGCAAATGGAATCATCCTTTGTCAGGGTGGAAAATTTGGTGGGTGGGCACTTTACATGAATGAGGGTAAACCGGCCTATACATACAATTGGTTTGGCCTCGATCAGTACACGATCGAAGGGCCTGAAGCACTCGATGGAGAAAAAGCGAATATCAAGCTGACCTTTGACTATGACGGTGATGGCATCGGTAAAGGTGGTATTGCCAAGTTGTTTGTTGACGGTGAGATGGTGGCAGAAGGACGTGTAGAAAAAACACAGCCTGCTGTTTTCTCCGCAGATGAAACAGCTGACGTGGGAGTCGACGATGCGACGCAGGTAGTTTCCAATCTGTTCAAGAGCAGAAAGGATTCTGAATTCACAGGCAATGTTGACAAAGTGACGATTACCATTCCCGATAGCGAGTAATGCACGTCTGTAGAAAAAGCAGGTGAAACAAATTGGCTGCTTAGTTGGAGATCTTCTCTCATCGCATCCAACCTTGTTTCACTGTCCATTCGAGTATTCTGACCAAAAATCCTAGTCTTACGACCTCTTTCATTTTATGAAAGGACCCCGCTTGGATATCAAAGGGTTTTACTTTTCATGACAACCACTCAACCGCCTTCTGCTCATACGACAAGCCCAAAACCAGAAAACTCGTTTCGTGATGTCATCTCGTTACAGGCAATTGTTGTCACGTTAACAATAGGATTTTTGGCTTATATCCAGCGAGACCCTGACTTCACTTTGAAAGTAGAAATTGGGTTTCTGTTACTTGTGTCTGGTCCACTCAGTGGACTCTGGCGGATCACAAGAGCCCACAATGAGACCAGCTCTGGCCTTGAGCATCTCTATACACCTGCTGTTCGTCACTATGCCATGCAGTCGTTTCTGATTGGATTGGTTATCGTAGTAGGAGCCGGCGTGGGTTACTGGGCTTATCTTCTTCCTGGACAAGTTTTTGTATCAGGTCAGTAAATGGGATGAGCTTATAAATATGTTCATTCACGCTCAGACAACAGAGAGACTCTTTTCATGTCACTTGGCACCAAACTTCTCATAATGGTTGGATGTGTCGTGCCTCTCATGGTGATTGGTGCTCTAGTTGGTGTGTTTGCTTTGAAAGCACCCTCGGGAGAATTATGGGAAAAAGTTCCAGAGCTACACACAATTTTACGCGCCGGGACTGGCGCTATTCTTGGTGGTTCTTTGGGTGCTGGAGCCGCAAAAATCTACATCACTCTCAACGATGATGAGATTCAGCTGTAGAAAAAGAAGCTTTCCTTTTATGACACACGACTCAATTGATTCATGACATTGCACGTACCACAAAGCTTGTGTTGGAGTATGAACTCATCTCAACAGGTTCGATTCGTTGGCTACGTAGTAGTTTTCTTTGGAATACTGGCTCAGGTTTCACGCGGCAGTGACCTCACGATTTCAAAAACTACTTTTACTCCAGTAAACGGTTGGAGGGCTTCCGGGCACATTGCGACCACGTATGCGACACAGGCAGCTGCTGCTGATGAGTCGTATGTCTATGCGATATCGAATACAACGATTGCTCAAATAAATCGTGAAACTGGTGCCTTGGTAAGCACTGCAACAAGTCCAACAACAAAACATTTAAACAGTGGGTTCATTTTCAACCAAAAACTTTTCTGTGCACACTCAAACTACCCAGATGAACCACACCAATGTGACATCCGTGTCTTCAACCCCGACGATGGCTCGATACGCATCTATCACGTTTTCAAAGATCCGCCAGGAAGCCTTGTCTGGTGCATCAGGCGAGGTGGAAATTGGTGGTGTTGTTTTGCCCACTATGGAAAGAAGAACCACGAAACATGTCTTGTCGAATATGCCAACGGGAAGCTCGACAACGAACAACGTCGACTTTTATTTCCCAAACAAGTTGTAGAAGACTGGGATGACATGAGTGCGTCAGGGGGCATCTGGATCAATGATACGCTCCTGACGAGTCACCATCACTTTCCCGTGCTTTATAAGATGAAACTCCCGAGCCAAGGATCTTCGAACAACCGCTTGCAACTCGTATCTGTAATCGGTTGTCCTTTTCCTGGCCAAGGATTTGCATTGGATTTTTCACGCACCGATGCACGAAACAAACAGAAACCTCCACTTGTAGGCATCAGCCGCCCAAAGCGTCATGTCGTATTTGCTGAGGCACAAAAACAGACTGGCAAAAGATCACCGGCAGATCACTGAATAGCAGATCACTGAATACGGAGAAGAGCGTTGCCGCACACGTACGAACGGCATTGTGTTTGTTGCTTAGATGATCCCGGGCTCATATCAAGGCACTAGGAAAAAAGACCGTGCTTGACCAAAGGCAACACGTTAAAACAATGGTAAAAGAAAAGTTGTAACCCTGCTCGGGGAGCTTCCCCGGCTCGACGAGGTCCTGTTCATTGAATGATCGGCCAAGACGTCGATCACCACGTGAGGTGAAGAATGACGCGCGTCCTGTTCTGTTTGGCTTTGGCTGCTCTGGCTGTACATGCACGAGCAAATGAACCAGAGTGGCCAAACGTCCTGTTTGTGGCCGTTGACGATCTCAATGACTGGGTCGGCTGTCTTGGCGGTCACCCTCAGGCCCACACTCCGAACATTGATCGGCTGGCAAAACGTGGGGTTCTGTTTACCAACGCGCACTGTGCGTCGCCGGCGTGCAATCCGTCTCGGGCAATTGTTTTCAGCGGCACGATGCCATGGAAGACTGGCGTCTGGTCGAACAAGAGCAAGAAGCTGTTTCAGCAGCATCCCGACATACAGGTCATTCCGCGGGCGTTCAGCGATGCCGGATACATCACGCTGGGAACAGGAAAGTTGATGCACTCAAGTGGAACAGCAAACCGTATCATGTTCGATCAGAACTTTAACCCTGAACAGCGTTGGAGTCCATTTACACGCGAGCAAGTGCGTTACAACAAACAGGAACTTCCTTCCAAGGGTACCGACGACCCACGGCATGTCGTTCGATTCAAAGGTCGCGAACCGGTCGTGCTGCCACTGAATCACATGCCATCAGACCGTAAGCCGCAGAGCGCCGAAGGTGAGTCATTCGATTGGGGGCCACTCGATGTTCCGGACTCGGCGATGGGCGACACACAGATTACCGACTGGGCGATTGAGCGGCTGAAAGCAGGATTCGATGGAAAGCCGTTTTTTCTGGGAGTTGGTTACTACCGGCCGCACATTCCGCTGTTCGCACCAACTCTTTACTTCGATCGCTTTGACGGGATAGGTGTGCAACTACCGCCGTTTGCAAAAAACGATCTGGATGACCTGAGCAGCGTAGCGCAGCGTTGGGCGATTGAACCT
The DNA here is from genome assembly GCA_039831725.1 of Pirellulales bacterium. GTDB lineage: Bacteria > Planctomycetota > Planctomycetia > Pirellulales > UBA1268 > UBA1268. Next base: position 243 of record JBDOMQ010000402.1, on the reverse strand, counting down.
GTCACGGCTGGACGGCACTCGACAGTTATCAAACACGGGCAGTGGGAAGAAGCTATCAAAGCGTATCTGGCATGCACAACGTTTGTCGATCATCAGATCGGGCGCCTGCTTGACGCACTCGACGCCGGGCAGTTTGGCGACAACACAGTGATTGTCTTCTGGTCCGATCACGGCTGGCATCTCGGTGAGAAGCAGCATTGGGGCAAGTGGACCGGCTGGGAATGCTCGACGCGAGTGCCATTG
>JBDOMQ010000068.1:0-6931 GCA_039831725.1 Pirellulales bacterium | reverse complement strand
ACTCCGTACCGCATATGATCTATCAAGAGTTCGACACGGGACTCATCATGTGTCGCCATTCCATCAGGGCGTGTCACGCTTGCCGCGAGGTTTCCCGGCAGATCATTCACAACCCGAGAAACCGCCGTGCAAAAATCTTCAATCGACTCCCCCTCCACAGTCGTCTCAACAGCAATCGGAATAAACCATTCACGAGCAAACCAATGGGGGTGTGATTCTGGATGAACATCTCGAAAAAGTCTCGGTTGCAAGCACCCATTTGAAACGGAATCACCTGTAGCAGACTGGTGGATATCTACAGTACCTGGATACCATGCTGGTCGAGCTGGGAGACTCCTTAACCGCTGTTCAATTCGACCAAGGAACTGTTGCCGTTGAGGCCAGTGGCGACTCGTCAAGACAACCTTCGTCGCAATGCAATTAAAAGATGAATTATTTGCGATCGATGCAGCAATTTGGTCTGCCTGAAAAAACAGGTCCTTCTCTGAATAGTTTCCGGGAACAATTATCCACGGAGTGACATTGCCAAGCTCACACGTAATTGTCTTTGCAAGCAGTGCATCTTTATTACTTGAAACAACATTCCTGAATGTTTTCTCACCACCTGTAAGATGCATCGCTGTAACTTCCCGAGTGCTGATTGCATCCTGCACAAGCCCCGCACCACCACCAACAACAACACTGAGCAGACCCGCCTCTACAAGCGGCTTCAGCGCAGCCCGGAAAACTGGTGCCAGAGAGCTCTGCACCGGATGAAGCTTGAGCAAAACAGCACGGCCATGTTCAAAGATTTGATTCACAGCATCCGCTGCGGCCAAACTCGTAACATTACCCGCACCAAGAACAATGGCAACACCCTCCGAAACAGGGCGCTGCTGACACTCCTCCTGCCAGAGTTTCATAAATGTTTCGACACTCCCCGTATTCGCGCAGCGAACAGTTGCTTGATAGCCTCGAAAAATCGTGGGGTCATAAAGTTTATGCACAGGCAGAACGTCAACAGCTACGAATGAGGACGGGGAGCCAAATGGTGACTCATTAATCTGATTCCGTCCGTGCGTCATACGAGGACCAGCAGATATTTCAGGCACCCCGGTTTTGCCAATACTTCGCAACGCTTGGGCAGTAAGAAACAAAAGGCGTACCGTTGCAATAGGACCGGTTGCACATTCCTCCGCCTGAAGCACTGGCTGAAGAGAGTCAGTGCATGCGTCCTGACCATTAGGATCAACTGATTTCATCGCGACAGCAGTACGAACCCAGACATCTGACTCTTCTCCAACTGACTGGGCGGTTCTCATTGCAAGTTCTGCCCGTTCATCAGGAGAAACATTTCTCCAGCGATCAGCCGCATGTGACAATCGCTGACATTCAGAAGCCGCATCAAACTCGGGGGGCATCATGAATTCCTCTTGGTATTTGTTTGGCGAGCAGACATTGCTTCAATGGAGATTTTGTACCAAATAAACACACGCAACCTTCTCACTCAATCACAACCGGTCAGCAAACTATATGCGTGGAATACTTCTCAGTATACGTCACGTTTCTGGTGGACTTCCTCGCACTACTTCCCAATACAGTGCCGTGAAAAGACCCTGTCGAGAATGTCTGTTCCTACCACCGCACCTGTTACCTCGCCGAGCGCATCAATGGCATGCCTGAGAAGGACTGCTAGCAATGCCTCATCTGGTGGTAGACCATCACAACCAATCATGCTTTTTTCTGCCTGAACAAGTGATTCTCGTGCGGATTCAAGTCCCACACGAAGCCGAATCGTGGCAGGTGTTGCACGGTCAAGCGAAGAAACGGTCTTGAGAATCCGTTGCCTCAGTTTTTCAATCCCGATACCTGTTTTTACACTCGTTGGGATCCAATCCTCGGAGCCGGCAATCTTGTTTTCAGTCTGCTGCTGATCAACACGAGTTATCACATGAATACATTTGGCTGTCGTAGAGTCCGCTCCTTCGGTGAGAGAGTCTGAGTCAACATCATGACATGCGACAATGACATCTGCCCGCTGAACCTCTTCCCTGGCAACTCGATCAGCGGCCGCACTCACCTCATATTCACCCACGAGGCCATCACCGGATTCATGCAGCCCGCCGATGCCTGCAAGATCGACAAGAAGGCATGAGACGACTCCAGCAGTATCACGCAATTCTCCGGCAATCCAATCACGTGTTGTTCCCGATGCATTTTCCACGAGTGCAGCATCGCGACCAACCAAATGATTAAAGAGACTGCTCTTACCAATATTTGGTGCACCGGCCAGAACGACCCTCGGGAGGGCACCCTGCCCTCCACTATCACGACCGGCTAAATGATGCGTGACACGATCCAGTTCTCGACATACATGCCGAATCTTCGGAGTAATTGCGTCTTGAGTAGTATCTGGGACCGGAACGCCATCAGGTGCGAGATCATCTGCAAAATCGATTGCTGCTTCGATATCTGCAACAAGATCAAGCAGATATTCCCGTAGTTCCTCAACTGACCGACCAACGCCTCCTGCCATACGGTCGAGTGCCTGAGACAACTCCTGTGGCGTACGCGCATCAATAACTGCGACAACTGCCTCTGCCTGAAGCAAATCAATCTTTCCGGCAAGGAAACTCCGCAGAGAAAACTCTCCACCACGTGCTAATCGAGCCCCAAGCCGACAGGCTTCCTGCACAAAAGCTGCTTGTAGGGGAGCTGATCCAGGGAGTTGCACCTCAGCGACTGCAGTTCCTAATGGCCCCGCAGGGCCAGGCCAAAACAGTACGGCAACAGGAATCTCTCCCCAAACGGCCCCGAGTGATTCAGGGTTTAATGTCACATCAATCAACTGTGCAGGATGATGCAGATCTGGCAGTTGAAGCGGTGATCCATCGGCAGAGCAAAAAAGACAACGCAGGATGCTACTGAGGCCGTCTCCTGCGAGACGCACAATGGACCGGGCTGCAGGTTGAGGAGCCGTTGCTGGAGCAACAATAAGATCAGTCGTGGAGTCCATGACACTGAAGATGTAGTAGACAGTGGAGAAAAGCAGTTACCGAACAGGAACGCACCGCATGAACACAGTCCATAGTCTACCGGCGTTTTCGACGTTTCCGCCCACTTGATGATCGATCACCTGGTTTACTACTGACTGCATCTACTATGGTCGGTCCTCCTGCCCCGGCGAGTGCACCACCAGGCTTCGCCGTGGGGAGCAGAAGTCGCTCAGCAATACCCCAGAGACTTGATGCAATAAAGTAGAGGCACAAACCGCACGGAACCTTAAAAAACATAAGGGCCATAAAAAACATCATGTATTTCATTACCTGCTGCTGCATCTTTGCCTGTTCGTCAACGGCAGGTGGCATGAAAAGTTTCTGCTGCCATAAGAAAAGCCCAATCGTAAGCAGCGGAAAGAGATTCAGGTAGGGGCCAAGCCACCCTTCAGGAGCAACCAGAAAGCCCGGCATAAAGCCCGACCAGTCGAGCATCATATCTGGTGCAGCAAGGTTGGAACACCAACGAATGGCCGATGTAAACAGCGGTGCTTGCCTGAGTTCGACATCCGTCGCTAACGACCGATAGAGCCCCATAAAGATAGGAATCTGAATGAACACCAGAAGGCACCCACCAGCTGGGTTGTAGTTGTGTTTTCGCCAAAGCTCTTGGGTGACCATTGTGCGTTTCTGGGGATCATTCTTGTATTTTTCTGCTATTGCCTTCATTTCAGGCTGTAGAACCTGCATTTTCTGGGAGGACAAAGCCTGCTTCCGACTGATTGGAAACATCGCCCCGCGAACAAGCACCGTCAGAAGAATAATCGCAATTCCATAGTTCCGAATAATGGCGTGAAGAACATGGAGAATTGCGATCATTGGTCTCGCAACCCAGCCGAACCACCCGTAATAGACAAGATCATTCATGGATGCCTGTGGACGACCAAATGTTGCAAGCAGACTTGGACGCTTCGGCCCAGCAAATATGTCGAATCGATGTGTCACTGGCACATCCGGTTCGAGGCTTAATTCACGGGACAGCAACCGACAACTCACGTTGACCAACTTCCGACGAGCGGCCTCTGGCACATCGCCAACGACGATCGACTGGACCTCTGCAAGTTGTGGGATCTCGGCACCTTCAACCGCTGGCAGTAACCCACTTGCAAAATACAGGGCATCAACACCGGCAAATGAAAGAGGCTTTTGATCCAGAATCGCACTCGCCGTTTGTTCAGCATCTTCATCAGTCAATGTCAGCCCACTGATAAGAGTCGACGGCTCACCAACAAATCGCATTGCGACATCTCGCACGCCCAACGAACCCCAAGAACGTGACACCCGAGCTGCATACCACCACCCTTCTGTCGGAAGACCATTTGGGCCATCAATAGCGTATTCAAGCCGCGTCTTCTGTGACGCCCTGAACGACACTCGAAGCTGCAGCCGATACCGACCTGCACGGGCATCCCCCACAAGACCGACTGGATTGTCTGCTGCTGTAACAAGGCGATACTGCTTCACTACAGTCAGACCCCCGTCGAGCATTCGACGAAACTCGACAGACATTCCGTCATCTGAAATGCTTGCATCCCAGTCTTTTTGTTCGAGTTGATTGCCGTCTATCTCACCTTCATCCGGACGCTTTTGCCCATCACGAGATGCGATCGATAACCGGAAGGAGAGCGGATCATGAAAACCCGCACTTACATCGACAACTGGAACAGTGCTGAACTCTGGTCGTATCACCTCAAGCGGACGCCGCGTGGTCACTATGTCGACCGTTTGCTCTCGACCGAGTGCTTCTCCTTGTGGCCGGCGGAAGACAACAGAAACGGACTGGCGAGGTTTGAGACGAGACAGCACAGCAGCAAGGCTCTCAGGGTCCGGGGTCGTTGAATCTGCCACACGAACAATGACATCTCCAGCCTGAAGCCCTCCAACTTTTGCTGGTGTTCCGTCACCAACAACATTGAGGCGACACCCCTCAGCGACAACATCTGCAGCAAAGTGGCCAATGTAAGCACCACGATCATCCTGATCATGAAACTGTTCACCAGCTAATTCAATGCGTTCAACGGTCGCGCCACGGCTCGACAACGTGACCAACATGCCAACCGGGGCATCGGGATTTAACGAACCGAGTGACAGGTGACGACGTGGCGACGTGTGTGATGCCGGAGCCTCCGATTCTGGTGTCACTCCACTTCCAGATCCGCTTGTTGGCAAATCTCCAACGGAATGATTTAATTTTTCAGTTGTGGCCTCAGGCTCCTCTTTCGTTTTGACGGAGGCTTGCTGACCTTGGGCATCGCCGTCCAACAACGGCTCAACAACAGGCGGCTTCTCTTCCGCCCGTGGGAATAGAATTGAACGCATCACCTGGCTACCGAGAACAGCAGCCAATGAAAGAGCGATAAAAACAGCGTAGCGTCGTTCCACGTTAATCCAGCAAGAATGCAGCGGTAAAAATAGTAGTGTAGCCTGTTTCTGGTGCAATCAGGAGGGGCGTCTTTTGTTTTTGTTTTCGTTAACGCCCGACGAGCAGCCGATCACCGAGAAAGTTGTCCAGTTCAGGGATATTGTAAATCTTGTCACATGTTACTTTGATATCGTAATTTATTCGCCGATAACGCACGGTTTCAAAATCCTCAACAATGACATAACAGGATCGAGGGTCATTGTCTCTGGGCTGCCCGACGGACCCAACATTGATCATGGCCTTAGTGGCTGGCAAGACCATTCGTACCTCAGTCGTGCCCGGCCCAACGGCCGCAGCCACGAATTCCGGCGCGATCGTAAAGACCCCGGGAATATGCGTATGCCCCTGAAAGCAGAGGCGAGAAATCAATTCAAAAATATGCTTCAGTTTTAGTGGGTTGTAAACATCTTCAGGAAAAACGTACTCATCGAGCGGCCGTCGTGCTGACCCATGAACAAAGAGTATCTCGTCTTCCTTGAAACTCCGTGGTAATTCACCAAGAAAATCAAAGAGATTGTCCTCTGACCGACGGGCTCGCAGATCATGAGACTCGAGTTGGTCACGGGTCCAACGAATTGCTCGTTCTGCACCTACGTTAAATCCATCAGGGTCAAATAGGGCTGCCTGATCATGATTACCAAGAATTATCTTCTGACATCGATCACGAACCGTAGCTAGGCACTCGCACGGATTAGGGCCATACCCAACAATGTCGCCAAGGCAGTAGAGGGCATCAACACCCTGTTCATCGATATCCTTGAGAACTGCTGTGAGAGCCTCAAGATTCCCATGAATGTCACTAATCAGTGCAATCTTCACAAATACTTCCCTGTCGCTGGATCGGCCTCAAGTAATCAGTGTTGTGGCGATCTAACAGGGCACACGCTAAGACGCCGAAAAACAGTACAGAAAATTTTTACGCACGAGAAACAACCGTCGAGTACGATTTTTCCAGTGCAATCTCTTAATCATCATACCTCATAATATTACATCAAGTTTTGTTCACTGTTCGATTACGGTCAAGCAGACTCTCCTCATGCCCTCAATTCATAAGTTTCTAGCTATCGAGACCAGCACGAGTCCGGGCAGCGTGGCAGCCGGGACTCTACCGTCACAACACGCTGAGAAACCGGAGTCCCGTCGTTTTGAAAATTTTCTTGTGCAGGAATCTCAACTCCCCAAAGAGGGTGGCCAGGGACAGCACCTCATGCCAACTCTTGTTGCGACTGTAGAATCAGCAGGCTGGTCACTCAATAAGGTTGACCTCGTTATTGTGGCAACAGGCCCTGGGCCTTTTACAGGCCTAAGAGTAGGCGTCACAACGGCAAAGGCACTTGCATGGACAAATGATTGCTCCCTCGTAGGCGTTCCAACGGCATGCTGTCTGGCAACGCAGGCAGTAGCAGAGTGTGGTTCGTGCGACCAAGTGGAAGTCATTTTTGATGCTGGCCGCGGAGAGGTCTATGCCACAACA
>JBDOMQ010000340.1:0-6937 GCA_039831725.1 Pirellulales bacterium | reverse complement strand
TGCTCTTGGCCCAGATGCCATTTCCCAAACATACCAGTGTTGTATCCATTCTTCTTAAACAACTCTGCCATGGTGAACTCTTCAGCTTTGAGCGTACTCGGTGTGCCAGCAACAATGATGCTGTTGAGGCCTGACCGAACACTGTATCGTCCGGTCATTAATGCCGCTCGAGATGGCGTACATCCTGGTTCAACAAAGAACTGCGTTAACACCAAACTCTCCGAAGCCAGAGCATCAATGTTGGGAGTTGGCATGCCACGAATCTGACCACCGCTGCCATAGGCTCCAAGATCACCGTAACCCAAATTGTCGGCAAGCATGACAACAACATGAGGGTGGGTATCGCGATCGTTCGCATGTGCTACGGCTACGCTCAAAGGTTGCATAGCTAGAAGCAAGAACATTTGTGACATACAAAAATAGTTGGACATCTTTAAAACCGTATTCCTTATATGCTCCATCACATTTAAAACTACATATAAAAAAGTTCCGCTGCCTTCTCCATAACGTTCTCGGTTAGAAATCTTGCTATAGAAATCACCAATAAACAGGTATCGCAGGTCAGACTACTCAGGGCATAAAAGAATTCATACTGATTCTCAAATTACCAATAGCCTGCGTCATTCATAATTTGATCTGATTCACTTTTCAAGCCGCAACTACAGGCTTAAGGGCAAAACCGACCAATAGAGGACACTCAGAATGACCACTGAAACTGTGAATGATATCCGACACTATCATTGTCAAGCAGATTTTTGTAATTGGTCTTTCGCCAAGTAACTTCGTTCCCGATACGTAATGATGAACTTACATCCCAATATAAATTTGCGAAAATTGTGCTGTTGTAAGTCCGTCCAGTCCCTCCAAATTTAACTTCTGCTTGACTAGTAGGAATATCTTGAGACAAGGGACTGTCAACACCGTAGCCAACATGGCTGTGCAGATCTGCTCTCCAAAAAGCAAACGTCTCGATCCATCCTCCAGTTGAACGAATGCCTTTGCCTGTCAGATTATTGAAGTTCTGGAGAATGGCACCGTTGTATGTCCCGAGTGCTTCTCCTGTATAAATTTCTCCAGCAATACCCCAAGCCTCTGTGAATTGCCATCTGTAATCAGCAGCAAGTCCCCAGACATTTGCTAAACTCCGTCGCGGAATCTTTGGGTCTATACTCCGAAGCTGGCCAACTACGGCTGAAATTCCGGTTTCGAACGGCCGCAGCGATTCAAGCCCTAATTGCTCTAATGGACCATAGCCAAACGCGAGACGCGCCTCGACATTTGGCCATCCATTGTCCTCAATCAATCGAAACTGTGGATCAATCGTTGTCGTAATTGGATCACTCAACGCGAATTGCATGGTCCATTGTGAATTTGACGTTGGGTATGCATACCGCTCGATTCGCAACGAACCACGAAATGAATTCCCTGTATTTCCCGAAGCACATAGTGCTGAAAACGGCAAGACAGTCGGCATCTTTGGTGCAAATACATCAAATTGCAGGCCGGCTGAAATCCGCCAATTTGTATTTCTTAATTCCCCAAAAGCCTGAAGTGGCAGAAAGCCATATTGGTCATTCAGAACGGCATCATTAAACAGCATGGCCATAAAGAGGCCGCCGACCTGAAATTGACCAAGATCTGGACCGGCAAAGAGAGCTCCGAGTGTCGTCTGACGGGAGTGAATACTTACCGTATTCTGATCAAAACCAACGGGTGACTCTGGAGATAGATAAAATGGTACGCCCGGTGAAATCGGTCGTGCATTATTAAAAAGCATATCAAGATTAAGTGTTCCAAATAAATTGATATTAAATTGGTCACCAACTGTTGTGACATGAGGGCATGTGACACATGGTGCCGATGGGTATTGGTAGACACACCCGCCCTGACAACAGCTTCCATGCTGTGACGTACAGTCATCGCAGGCTGCCGGACTAGTGCAGCTATCACAGGAACCCGGATACGTTTCACAAGACGAACACTGATCGTAACCAGACTGAATTATTGTGGGAGTTTGGACTGGAAATCGCTCTTCCAGAGAATTCTCTGGTGGCTCCAGGTATCTCGGTGTACTCTCACCTAAAAAGTCTTCCAGCAAAAGTCCTGGTGCAAGAAATGCCGGTTCAATTAAACCGTCATCCTTTTGTTCGAAGGCGTGAGCTCTGAGACTTGAGCAAGCCACAAGCAGTGCAGCAGCTAACGCCAACGTCCTGTGAATCTTCAACATAGACAACTGGTTCCACTCACACACTACTCGCTCATTTCAGCAAATTGCTTACCTTAAAAAGTGCCCAGAAGGTGGAACAAGTGACTTTTCTACGACAAAAATCGGTTGGGATGATGTGTTTTCATCGGCCATAACAATGGGCAAGGTTTAACGAAAATAACGATTAAGCCGTTTTTGGTCAGCCCGCTGGAAATGCAGATCTCCTTCTCCGGCGCTACCAGACTTATCAAACTTGCCATCTCCATTCATGACCGGAAGGCACAACGTCCATCAGCGTCTACATGGTGAGCAATAACGTGAACGCTTGTTACAAATTCAATGGTGCTGCTGTTCAAAAAGTGGTGGTATTTTGTGCTGCCGTAGAGAGCGGAATCATGGCGAATTTTAAAAATAGTCATCTATCGCGAATGAAATAATATTTTACTTTTGTTGCTGACTGCTGCCCACTAAGATTTTTACCGGTGGTATTTTGTACTCCGGTCTGTTTCCACACGAAATCAGGATTGTTCTTATGAAACGTGCTCTCTGCTTGCTCGCGACTTTTCTTTTCATCCTCCCTGTGCTGGCACAAAATCCTGAAGACAGAATCTCGCTTCAAAAGACACCCGCTTCTTTTCAGAACCATCGTCTTCTGCTCACATCGAATGCAGCTGAAGATTCTAAGGAACAATCGCTTCAGAAAACTCGTTCAAAAAAACGTAGTACGAAATCCGAAGCACCGCAAAATGGAACCCGACATATCTACAAGACTATTGGAGAAATTGAATTACCACTTTATGTCTTTCAAAATCAACAGCCACAAGTGCATAACAAGAGACCGGCTATTGTTTTTTTCTTTGGCGGCGGGTGGACTGGAGGAAGCCCGGCTCAATTTGAAAAGCAATGCGAACACTTTGCAAAACGTGGCATGGTGGGAATTACAGTTGAGTATCGAGTTTCATCACGACACCCTGTTAAAATTGATGACTGCATCGAAGACGCTAAATCTGCAATGCGATGGGTCCGGTCCCAGGCTGAGGATTTAGGCATCGACCCTGATCGAATCGCTGCTGCTGGCGGTTCTGCTGGAGGACATCTCGCAGCTTGCACTGCCGTTATGGAAGAATTCAATGCTTCTTCTGATGATAAATCGATAAGTGCAAAGCCAAATGCCCTCGTATTATTTAATCCGGCACTTGCCATTGCTTGGGATGAGCGGATGCCAGAATCAGTGCGTGCAATAGCCAAGCAAAAAATGAAGGGTCGTTCACATGCACCTATCCAAGATGTGTCACCACTTACATACGCTTCTACAAAACAGCCTCCCTGCATCATATTTTTTGGAACTGCAGATCGGCTTCTCCAAGGCGCTCGGTTGTACCAAGAGGACTCGAAGAAGTCAGGCAACCTCTGTAAGATTGTGACCTACGAGGGGCAGGGACACGGATTTTTTAACGGCGGTGAACACTACGACCTTACTTTGGCAGCAGCTGATACCTTTTTTGTTGACTGCGGCTGGCTCACTCCGCAATAAAAATCAGAAGGACTGTCATAACGTGTCTCACATGAAATGACATACACCCTCGTTCTTTGTTTGTGGGCGAGATCGCACGTATTACATCTGAAGGATACGTTTCAGCTGGGACCGGTCTTTCTAGGATGAATAATCGCGTGCGCATGGTTCGGTGTGGTTGACCTGCACACGACGTAGTCTTTCATCCTTTTTTGCTTCTACAGGAAGTTTAGATACTACCTGCTTTCACATTCACTTGTGAAGAACACCCACTCCACCTTCTTTGACACGCTGGAAGTATGCGGCTGTGATGAACCAAACATCTTTTTGTACATCTGAACCGTCAACATTGGTGCATGACATTGTTACACGGTGAAACTTTTTGCTAATGGTCACATCTCAGGCTAGGGGTATTGAGCCACTCTTCAAAATACAGGACGCTCGTATGAATGACATGAAAGATGCCACACACTCACTCCAATTATCTGCACGAGAAGAGAAGCCCACGCACACGTGTACTCAAGGTACATCAAAAAAATATTCTCATTGGTATGGTAGATACCCTTGGTTAGCTTTTATTGTTGGCTCACCACTTCTCCTTCTCGTATTTATTGTAGTAAACTGCTTTGTCTTTTTTCTGTTCCTGAGTTTCATGGCTGAAGGTCGCACTGTCGAAACAAGCCCGGTATTGATGCAAACTGTGTTATGGTTCAGTCAAACAATTGTTTTTGCGCCGGCAATCGGTGCGGCTTTGCTTCTATGCTGGATGGTCAATCAATCGGGGAGACGTCGGATCTGGGCGTTGGCTGCGTGTGGCATAGTTGCTTTGCTGGCAAGTTGTTGGTCTGTGTCTTGCACATTGCCCCAGACCGAACCAGGAACGGGGAAGTTTATGGTTTGCTTCGCTGCGAGCCCACGTTTTTGGGAAAGTGATTTCTGGTATCCGAGTCAAGCTGTCGCGCCGTTGATCATCGGGGTCCTATTCACGTTCGTTGGCCGTAACACTCCAACTGATCCGAACCAGAACGTAGCCAATGCTGAGCCGAGGCGATTAGCAGCGTAATCGGTGGGTCGCCACTTGCTCTGGAATGCCTTTACATGCTCAACGAATCAGCTTGAAAAGCCGGCCCAAATCACATGGAAAACCCACTGTATTTTCTTAAAGAGCCTCGTGATGTTGCCTTGGGGAGAAAAATGACAGTGCTCTTCGAAGCTAATCCTTTTCACTCGTTCCTTTGTTTTTAAAGATAAGTTCCAGACCATACTCAATGGTTGCAAAATGCTCCCGTACTTCTGACGGTGTTTTTTCAATCCCTTTTTCAGCCAAGTAATTCCTGTAAATCTCACTGTCTCGTTTATTCAGGTCTTTCAGTTCCACAAACTGCTTCAGATCTTCCTCTTCATCTGCTTCTCTGACTACATCTTTCAATAATTGATACGACTGCTCGCAACGAAAGTCATATCCAAACTTATTAGACATATAGTTAAAAAATTGTTTTTTGTCTGGCTGGTTCATTGACTTCACTTCTTGTTAGATCTCTTTACCAACTTGGTTATTTTTACAGCATCGATTCTTCTATGACTATTTCAAAGCAGAAACTGACCATGTAGAGAGCGAGAAGGTATCAACAGAAAATCTGATCACAACTAACATGGAATCCATGATGATTATGCGCAAACTGAAATTCAAAGCACCTTGGTGTGCTGCCTCTTGTATTTGCTGAAGCTGAAAGACTGCTGCTTACAGAACACCAGGTGTTTTTGAATGCGCCTGCTGCGGGAAGTCGAAAGTCAGCACGAGTGGCTCAGTGCCAGTATTTTCAATTTCAACACCACCATTTGAAAGTGCAGACTGCGTGATAAATCCAATCTCAGGATAAATCTCACCAAGAATCATGTCTTGATGATACCGAACATCGAGTTTCCCAACCCGGCCACTACCGCCGTTTGTGTGAAACAGTGCCGGACTTTCTGGGCAAAATTTTGTCTTGCCACCAGGCTCGACAATGAGTCTGAGAATCGAACACTTCTGATCACCGAGGAAGTCACCATAAACGATCCACTTCGCGTCAACACCCTGGTCTTTAAACTCATCTGCCACAATTGCTGGACGTGAATTCTTTAGGACAAAATCTGGATCCTGATTTGCTTGAAAATCAAATTTTTCAACCAAGTAATCCCAGTCTTCGTGATGGTCCTTCGGGTAATCTTCCTCTCGACAAGCGTAAAAAGCATCAGCTGCTCCAATCCGTCCGTCAAGCGTCAGGTCTTCGGCTAAAAAATGCTCATCCATCGTGACATGCAACTCATGCGTGCAAAGATTTGTGGGCGAATGCAACACGCCGTTAGGCATCACGAAGCCGTTATCAAGTTCCATCATAACGTGAGGGGCGAGATGCCGAATCCTATTGTATTCACTCTTCCCAAAACTCTTCATACAGTCAAGAAACTGCTCCTTGGTCACGAAGGAGTACAGACCCATTGCCGTTGTGTGATAATGCGATGCACTCACTCCAGGATTATCATAAGAATTAATGTCATAGACTTCCCACTTCGTCCAATGAAGATGATCCGGAATCGGATTAAGGTTATCAAACTTCTTTGAAACAATCGGCCATGTTGGCTCACCAAATAATGATTTCGAGAAGGCCGTTATCTTTTCACCCATGACTGCTTCCGGATGAGCGACAATCAAGTCCTGCAGGGAAATGACTTTCCCATTCGGAGTAAGGACATGAGACTCACCTTCTCGAAAAGGCGCCTTGTTCGTGCGTGTATCGATGACCCCTGTGACAATCGGCACCGTACAGCACATCCAGATTTCATCGAGCCCTGTGCCATTCATATAGTCTGGGTAGTACGATTTTGCTGCAAGGCGAAGACGTTTGCCTGGCGTGCAGAATGTGCGGCCAGCATATCTATGAAGGAGTTGTAATACTCCGTCGTTTTTGTTCAGGCACTCATCAAGAATCTCTCCTGCCGCTCCACCAGCACCGTCGATGACATCTTGTTGTGGGTACTCGTGTAATTTATCTGCGAGAGTCGATGTCGAAGCAGCCATGATTTGTGCACCTCAATGGTTCGAAAGAAGCGTGTTAATTCCAAAAATAAATTTTTACTTGAGTATAAGCGTTTTCAGATTGCGTAAACACACCGAGGTGTTGGCTTGCGATTTGACTACGTATTCCAGACCAGCATCCATACACTGCAACTAAAAT
>JBDOMQ010000250.1:0-6951 GCA_039831725.1 Pirellulales bacterium | reverse complement strand
GCTTCTGCCGGACTCCCCCAACGCACTCGCTGGGCTGGCAGAACATCATCTGCAGCAACCCGTTTTTCACGCCAACGACGACGAGTCACTTCGTCGTCTGAACTAGGGACCAAGAGCCACTGACCTGGCGGCATGACTGGATCATCGATTGGATCACCGTCTAACTCCATGACCCATTGCCCCTTGTCAAGTGTTGCGTCATCTCGAAAAAGTACCGCCGGAACAATGACACCTAGATCTTCAGCTATTCGCGTACGCACGCCCTCAACCGCAGCAGGCAAACCTGTTCGCTCTCCAGCAATGAGGCCAACAAGGTCTTTGCCAACCCGCACAACCAAACGACTCTGACCAAGGATTGTGCTGATTGGTGATTCGACTTTCTGAGCCGGCTTCCCTCCTCTGTTCGACGACTGCTTGGAAATTGATTGTAAGGCAGTCGAGCTAAACAACCATGCGGCAAACGCCGTTCCAGTCGCCATGATCGCCAATGGAACAGTAGGTAAGTCCGACATCGCCAGAAGACCGAGAAAAACAGCCGTCACCACGAGAAGCGCCGGCCGTGCAAAGAGCTGTCTGCCAAGCTCACGGGGCAGATTCTGTCGCATTGTTGATCGAGAGAGAAGCAGACCGGTCGCAACCGAAACAAGAAGCGACGGAACCGCACTCGCGAGGCCGTCACCAATTGTAAGACGAGTGTATAAACCCGCGGCTTCGGTAGCAGGCAGACCAAGCTGACCAACGCCAATTGCAAAGCCTCCAACGAGATTGACCATGACAATCACAACACTTGCCACGGCCTCGCCTCGAACAAAGCGGCTGGCACCATCCATACTTGCATAAAACTCAGCCTGCTGCTGCAATTCGCCTCGAAGGTGTCGAGCATCATTTCGTGACAAACCACCCGAAGCAACCTCCGCATCAATCGCAGCCTGCCGACCCGGAAGTGCATCGAGTGTAAACCGTGCAGCAACCTCACTCGTTCGGGTGGCCCCTGCGGTGAGCACAACAAACTGGATGACTGCAATAATGGAAAATACCACGATGCCGACAACAAGATTGTCAGCTGCAACAAAACTACTGAACGCTTGGACTACATCACCGGCAGCTTCTGCTCCAACCGTGCCAGCCTGAGAGAGAATGAGGCGGGTTGTCGCAATATTAAGTACCAGCCGAACAAGAGTAGCTGTCAGTAAAAAACTAGGAAACACAGCCATTTCAAGCGGAGTACGGGCAGCGAGTGAACCCAGAAGTGCAAGAACCGCAACCGTCAGATTTGCAGACAAAAGCAGATCAACAATTGACGCCGGTACAGGAGCCAGGACAACGAGAACGGCCAGGAGCATAACCACAGGGATAGCAAGATCCGCCACATGGCCAGCAGCAATGCGGGAGAATGCCGTCGTGGTGCCTGAAGAACGAGCCATAGGAGCGAGTCGGCGACTCGGCCGCCGGGTGTGGTAAAATAATTCGAATTGAGACGATAGCGTGGCATGTCCAAGGACGTCCATACCGCTCCAAATCGAGTTTTTTCGACTTTTTCTGGAAATACGCATGGAATTCAACCGCAATGGTATTCGCTTTGAATACCCCGAGAATTGGATAATTGAGGAAGACAGCTCTCCAGATGGCGTCACCACTCTCTCGGTGTCAGCTCCAGACGGGGCATTTTGGTCGCTCAGCCGACAACCAGCCGAGGCGGACTTGCAGCAACTCACCGATGCCACGACAGAACAACTGCGGGAAGAATACCCTGATCTTGAAGCCTGCCCCGCATCGGAGGTTCTGTTCGGAAGCAGTTTTTGTGGCGCTGATTTTAACTTCTCGTATCTCGATTTGACGAATACGGCCGAAGTCCGCTGTCTTGCCACCCCAACCGCCTCTTACGTAATTTTTAGCCAAGCGGAGGATCGCGACTGGAGTCGCCTCCATCACGTTTTCAGGGCTATGACAACAAGCTTTATTCGAGAGTCAATCGGAAATGGCCCCTCATCAGATTAGGGACGGTCTGATAGGATTCGGTTGCCAATCTGCATTCCTCTTTTCCCGGTAAGATACAAAGGATCGTACACCAACGTGGTCGCTGCACTTTCCGTCGCTCTGGCAGAACACACCTGGAATGGGCTTCACGCTCTCCTTGTGATTGCCGAGTCATCAACAGCGGGTACCGTCTCTGACAGTCCGATCAGAATGATGCACTGGGCAGCCTTTGCCATTTTTGTTTCAGTTCTGTTGGTGCTGGACCTCACTGTATTTCACAAACACTCTCGTGAACCGTCCCTATCAGAGAGTGCTTTCTGGACATGTGTTTGGTCCACCCTTGCGTTCTCATTCAACGGATTAGTCTGGTGGTGGCTAGGAAGCGCAGCAGCATTGGAATTTCTGACGGGGTATCTCGTCGAGTGGTCGCTTTCGATGGATAACGTCTTCGTGTTCGCAGTTGTCTTCGGCTATTTCGGCGTGCCCCTGAAATATCAGTATCGCGTTCTGTTCTGGGGAATTCTTGGGGCTGTTTTAATGCGACTGACTTTTGTTCTTGTGGGAGCAGAACTGGTCGAACGATTCCAGGGCATTCTTTGGCTCTTCGGTGGCTTCCTCGTTTATACGGGCCTGAAACTTGCTTTCTCGAGTGAAGATGTTCATCCTGAAGACAACATCCTTCTGAAGTTTTTCAAAAGGTTTCTTCCTGTCACCAACAAGCCTGCGGGCGACCGTTTCTTTGTAGAAGAAGCTGGACGATGGGTCGCAACGCCACTTTTTCTTGTCCTCATTGTCGTTGAGAGTACCGATGTCCTCTTTGCAGTTGATAGCGTGCCGGCAATCTTCGGCGTTGTTAATAAGGATGCCCACTATTTTCGCTTCGTTGTTTTCACTTCCAATGTTTTTGCAATTCTTGGGCTCCGCGCACTGTACTTCCTCTTAGCGGGCGTCATGGATCTTTTCCGGTTCCTCAATTACGGGCTCTCGGCAGTTCTTGTTTTCGTTGGTGGCAAGATGATCGCTGAGGCTGCCCATCACACTCCATGGGTAGCAGAAATTGGTGGCTGGGACGCACACGCTCAAGGACATCTGGTACCACCGTGGGCCTCCCTTATTGTAATTATCAGCCTTATCGGAATCAGTGTCGCTGCATCTCTTTTGTTTCCCGGAACCAAAAAGGCTGAAGCCGAGGAGCACATCGACACCTCCTCTCCTGACGAATAGTTTCGTCTACCGGCACGCCCGAGAACACTACTTTCCATCAGGAAATAAATGTTCCTGCACATTTGTATTGCACCGGAAAAACATGAAGATCTGACTTAAAAAGTAAAAAAGATCTGAAATTTTTGTGCAGGTTTCAATTTTCTACGGCCCATCAATTCCACTTCTCGAAGCCATCTATTTCGATCCAATGAAAGCATCAGGAATGAGGTGAACATATATCCTGTTGCTTCTATTCACCGGTATCGTACTTACCACGTGCTCGAAAACATGTTCAGCACAAGACATTTTGCCTTTCTCATCCTCTTTCATTTTTCCAAATAGTTCTGAGGAAAAAACCATCCCAAACCTATTCCACAACGACAGAGCGTCGTGCATACCCTGCGACACTCGCCAATTGCCGGCTCTTACGTGAAAATGACCAGCTATCGTCGCACGTTTTCGTAGAGAGACTCATGCGATGCAGCCATGTGATGCGACTGGTATAGCTTCTTGACGCGAGCATGCCCGGCCATACCGCAATTAACAGCTCGCGATTCATCACGAAGCATCTCTTCTAGGCAGCGGGCAAGATCAGCAATGTCGCTCGGCATATGGACGTCGCCAGCAGGCGCCGTTTCATAGACACCAAGGAGTTCGGGAAATGCACCCGATGCCGATGCGACAACAGGCACACCTGCTGCCATTGCTTCGATCACAGGAATTCCTTTCGCCTCCGGAACCGGTGTTGGCAGAGCAAACACATCAATTTCTTTCAATAAATTAATCTTCTCGCCACGATCAATCTGTCCGCGCCAGCAAAAACGCTCAGCTATTCCTAAGTCGTGAGCCAGCGTATGACAACTCGACAGGTAGTCTTCTTCAGCCGGAATAGTTGCCCCAGCTGCAACTAGTTCAACATTCACTCCTCTTTCCACAAGACGTGCTGTTGCCTGGATCACCTGATCAAGCCCTTTTTCTGGACACGCCCGTGCAAGATAACCAATAACCCGACGATCGCCTCGTGAGGTTCTTCTGGCTACCAGGTCAGGCGGATCGCTAGGAAAACCCGCTGGGTCAATTCCGTGCGGGATCACTGAAATACAATCACTCTCGCAGCCGAGCATCTTCTGCATACGGTCGGCGTACGGTTGATTCAGTGCAATAAACTTATCAACGTCACCTGCTCTCTCTACAAGCAGCGCCCTCACCTGTTCCTGGTACGGTTCAGGTAGCTGTGAAATAAAAAGATCTTCACCCGAGAGTGTCACCACAACAGACGCACCTGTCATCTGCCGTATTGTTTTCGCTAACCCTAGTAGCAGAACATTTGAGAGGTGGACAACATCTGGCTTGACATCACGACCTAACCATTCTGCCAAGCGATAGACTTCTTTCCGCTGACACCCCTCCTCGCCCTGCAATGTAGAAACAGTCAGTGGGCCGAGGTCGGCAGGACGAGTATTTCCGGTCCAACGAGACAGCGCTCGCAATAGCACCGGGCGATCAAAAAACCAATCAATCCAACGAGGTGTACGACGAAAGAGAGATGAATTCTGTTGCAGAAAGACGTTGACGCCTCCCATCACAACAATTGGCTCTGCCACATTCTCTTCATCGGACGTTGTGGGAACATACGCAGGCACCAATATCGCCTCTCGCCCTCGCTGACGAAGAGCCCGTACAAGCGCATTATCGTGGAGGCATGAACCACAGAGTCGACCACCTGCACCAGCTGTAATCTGAACTATCTTCACAAGTCGCTGTTCCCTTTCATGCACAGCCCGGCTGATTGAGGTGCAACAGAATCAGGGCAAGGTCAGACGGAGTAATCCCACTCACACGGCTAGCCTGACTCAAGGTACGAGGTCTTATCTGCTCGAGTTTCTCGCGTGCCTCAGCCCGAAGATGCTTTACCCGGTCATAGTCAAATTCGTCTGGTATTGGCTTTTCACCATGCTGTTTCCGTCGTTCGATTCGCCGCTGCTCAACACGAAGGTATCCTGCATATCGGATATCATTCTCGACCTGCAATGCCACGTCATGAGAAATCGAAGACAAAGCCGGAAGCATTCCGAGACAGTCTTTCCATGTCACTTCCGGACGTTTGAGGAGATCAGCAAGCGACACTCCCTCTACACGATGACTAGCCAACGCAGTCATTGCTGCTTCAATCTCGACGAGCTTTCGATTTAAACGATCGACACGAACAGGCTCTGCGAGACCAAACCTTTCGGCTATTGGTGTCAACCGCCTGTCTGCATTGTCGTGACGCAAAGCAAGCCGATGCTCTGCCCGGCTTGTGAACATTCGATACGGTTCATCAACACCGCAGGTGACGAGATCATCGATTAATACGCCAATGTACGACTCTTCTCTCGAAAGTATCATCGGTTCTGTTTTCTGGAGAGACCGTGCGGCATTCGTACCGGCGACAAGGCCTTGCGCTGCTGCCTCTTCGTACCCTGTCGTACCATTAATCTGTCCAGCAAGAAAAAGTCCCGCAACCGGCTTACTCTCAAGAGTTAGAGTCAGCTGATCCGGCGGAGCATAATCGTATTCCACGGCATAGCCATACCGCATTATTTCTGCCTGTTCGAGACCAGGAACCATTCGAATGATGACGTCCTGAACATCTCTTGGCAGGCTCGTAGAAATACCGTTGACGTACACTTCATGCGTCCGCTGCCCCTCCGGCTCAAGAAAAAGTTGATGGCTCTCCTTATCCGAGAAACGAACAACTTTGTCTTCGATACTGGGACAGTAACGCGGACCACGTGAATTAATCTGGCCACTGTACATCGGTGCGCGATGAAGGTTCTGGCGAATCACTTCATGGATCTCAGGAGTCGTTCTCGTAATCCAACACGAAAGTTGCTCTCGCTGAATCGAGTCTGTCAGAAAAGAAAACTGCTGTGGCGTTGTATCTCCTGGCTGCTCCTGCAAGTGCTTTGTATCAATAGTCGCACCATGCAGCCGACACGGCGTGCCTGTCTTAAATCGATCGAGCCGAAAGCCAATCTCCTGAAGAGCATGGCTTACTCCCGCAGTTGTTCCCTCCCCTGCTCGACCACCTGGCGTCTGGGCTTCCCCGGTATGCATGATAGCTTGCAGAAACGTACCGGTTGTGAGCACAACTGCTTCGGCGTGGTACTCGATTCCACCTCGTGCAACGGCGCCTGTTATCCGCCTTTGCGGACGATTATCACCGGCCCTTGTCTGTGTATCGAACCGAAGTCCTTCAATCATCTCTTGCCGGAGCACAAGATTCGGCGTCGACTCAACGAGATGCTTCACCTCCATCTGATAGTGACGCTTGTCAGCCTGTGCCCGAGGCCCGTGCATTGCTGGACCTTTTGAACGATTCAGGACACGGTACTGAATACCACTGGCATCAATCGCACGTCCCATAAGACCGCCGAGTGCATCGACTTCGCGTACCAGTTGCCCTTTCCCAACGCCACCAATAGCAGGGTTACAACTCATCTGGCCAACTGTGTCGCAATTGGCCGTGAGCAACGCGGTTCGAGCACCAAGCCGTGCTGCCGCTGCTGCTGCCTCAACACCAGCATGCCCCCCACCAATAACTAACACATCAAAGTTATAGGTAGCAGACATTAAAACACCTTCGGAGACACGACACACTTCCCCCTATGATAATTGATTGTCTCGACTGAAGATATTGCCTCAGAAGCACTTTCACGACCCGACGAATCCAACAAACCAGCGCTGGCATGCTGGAAACGCAGAAAACAACGGACTCGAACCCGCCAC
>JBDOMQ010000420.1:0-6954 GCA_039831725.1 Pirellulales bacterium | reverse complement strand
GTTATAGTGCCACTCCTCAAACCGTTGGTATTGTCGCCCTTGGCGTGACTGTTCTGAGAAGTGCATCCCGTGCTTACGCCCAAAATTTTCTGGTTTTGGAAAACGCGTTCCAGCATAAATATCATCATAGAGGGGGTCTGGTTGGACCGGCCGATGGGGCGCCTTAAAGCTTATTGATAAACAGAACGGCTGGTCCTTCTGTGCTGATTCTCGTATGAAGTCGCTTCCAAAGGCTCCGTAGGATCGAGTTGCATGGGGATATTTTTGTGCATACTTCACCATTGATTTATTTCTCGCTGTGACAAATGATGTTTGCCCGGGACCACCACCCCACATGTCAAAGTCATTTTCTGGATACCGACCACCCTTGGATGCATCTTCAATCGTGAAGCCAAATTTTCCTGCGAACGCAGTGCGATAACCAGCATTACGGAGAAGCATGGGGTAGCTCTCCTCCCAATCACCACGCGTCATCTGTCCATCACCTGTCGTGCCGGTGCCAAAGTTAACACCGTGCTGATATTCCAGAAGACCGGTCATGACAGTTGCCCGGCATGCCATGCAGATTGCTGTGGTGTCGTAATGTCGATCAAATGCAACTCCATCATTTGCAAGAGCATCAATGTTCGGTGTTTTGACGCCAGGTGCTCCGTAGCATCCCAGTGACCTCACATTTTGGTCGTCAGTCATGAGGAAAATAATATTTGGACGATCATCCGCAACCACATGAGTCACATTGAGAAAAACGATGAGGAAAAGTACGGTTCTCATTAAATTATTTCCCTGTAAGGCAATAGCGAAGGTACGCTTTCCTCAATAAGATATCAGGTTCGAAGGGAAGAAGATGCAATTACGTCTTCCACAAACAATAAATAGTGGTCACGGTGAAATTGTCCGATTCAGGGAATGTATTCATGAGCCGGAGGGCGACCGGATTTTATTTGAAGGGTACGTTCAGCCTGACTGTGGACCAATTTTGCATGTCCATCTCCAACAGGCAGAGGGCTTCGAAGTCAAGCAGGGAATCATGGCATGCCAGACCCCAGGTTCAGATGTTCAGTATCTTCAAGCGGGGGAAAGCATAGTCTTTGAGAAGTCAGTACCACATAAATTTTGGAATAGTAGTGACGAGGAACTGGTGCTTATTTCCTGGGCAAAACCCGCAGGGAATTTGCAGCGTTACATGACAATTCTTTTTTTATCGACATCCAAGCGGAGTTCAAACACTCCGGGATTGTTTGATGCAGCGTATCTTATGATGCGGTATCGAGGAGAGTTTGATGTTCTTGACGTTCCTCGTGCCATGAAGCAGGTTGTATTCCCTGTGGTCTATTGGATCGGTCGAATACTTGGCTTGTATAAAAAATACGAAGTTGATCACTTGGGGAAGTGATTTCAACACACACAGCGTACAAAATCTAAAGTAGGCTCATTTAGGACGGCCTTATATTGAGGTCATGGGAGAGTGCGCGACGTGATGTATCGGAAAAATTAAGTGTGTGTACCTGCTGATTCGGCCAAGATTTCGTATAGTACCTGCGAGGATCATTGGGGCTGAGTAAGTTGATGCGTTTTAGTGGTTAAGGAGTAATCAAATATGGTACCTCGACTGGTATTCTGCTGTCTGTTTGTAGCCGGTTGCTCAGAGGTTTTTTCCAACGATATCAATAGACTTGGGCCTCCGGGGTCTAGTCTGGTATTTGGTGATGAGTTTAATGCGGGAACACTCAATACTGATATGTGGGGTTTTGGGATTAATGAAAAAAATGTGCAGAACACGGGGGTAGATTGTGCGTATTCGAAAAAGAACATCTCGTTTCGAGATGGTCTTCTCGTCTTCACGCAGCGAAGAGAAAGCCCTGCTATTGTTGGTAAAACATGGACCTCTGAAAAAACATTTAACTACTCTTCCGGAGGCATTCACACACGTGGCGAATTTGCTCTGAAAAACAACATGTATCTCGAACTTCGCTGCAAGTTACCGAGCAACAATGGCGGCTATGGAGCCTTTTGGACAATGTCCAACAAGGTGGGTGACTGGAAGCCAGAAGACCTGCTGGAAATTGACATGTTTGAATTTATTGGAAACCGCGAAAAAACTCGTTTCTGGAGTGGCCTGTGGTGGCATGATTTTCGAAAGAACGAAGTTCCCAAAGCCGTAGATGTGAAGCATGTAAAGAAACGATCTGAGGACCATTTCTTTGTTAACGAACAGCGATTTAAGGCACATTTTGGCGAAGGTGTCAAAGTTGATCACTCTCATATCGACTTCTATTCATTTATTACATTTGGGTTGCAGGTTACAGACAACACAATGAAGTGGTACCTTGTCCAAAACGGTCCAGCGTGGAAGTCTGATCCCTACCTGGTGTTTAAAGGTGGCACGGTTCACAACAGAACATATGGTCAAGTTCCAGATGTTCAATGGAAGCGAAATGTTCCAGCAAAATTGAATGCCCGTATTATTCTCAACTACGCCTTAAGAAATACAGATTGGGCGGGAGGGCCAGCAGAAGACAGCCAATTGCCATCAGAAATGCTAGTTGATTACGTGCGTGTTTATGACACGACTGCGGAAGCCATCAGCAAATAGCACAATGGAAGAAATAGCGCCACGAGAATCCCTTAATAAAACGAAACGACTTGACGGTGCTTTTGATCACCGTCAAGTCGAATCAGGGGCACCCATGGTCAACAACGAGTCAATCATGAGGCATGGCAATATTACGGTGCCTTTTGATTTGTGTTCGAGGGTAGTTCTACTTATCCAAAAGACGAAATGGCAATGGAGCCCCGTCGCCGCAAAAACCGTCGAAAAAGTTAGCTTTATCCAAAATACGCTTGTACAAAAAATTCAGAAGACAATTACTTGACGCTTTCCTTGAGACCAGGAATCAATATGCAATTCCTTCTAAAAAGTTATCCCTTTGTTGATACAAAAGACATTTATGATGCAAGGAAAAAACAGTCATCTGTCTGGGGGCCGTATAAAAGTCGTGTTATTGGGAAGAAAAAATATCACCTTGTCCATAACCGGGCGGATTTGCATCGTTCTTCTTTGGGCTATCTCGCATGTACATCAGGTGTTCACGCAGAATCCAGAATTCCTCAGGAACGGTATTGGCTAATTCTTCCACTCAATGGACACATCGAAGTCGAAATAAATGGAAATGAATTTACTGCAGATACAACACGAGCTGTGCTTCAGGCCCCGTGGGAGGACTTAAAATTTCGTTCAACACCAACTGAAGCCTTTTTTTACGGCATTGATATGTCGCTGGTACACAAGACGCTTCCAGAAGGTTTTCGTGGCCGCTGTGGCTATACGCTTCAAGGACCATACCGAAATGTTCTGAAGCAGACGCTTGTTGGTTTTGCAGAATCGTTAGATGATTGGGCAACAGGAACAGTGGGTGCAAAGCGGCTGCCAAATTTTTTTAAACATTTAGAGTCAGCTGTGTCGGTATGCGTGACTGATGGAATTCGTGAGTGGGCAGCAGGTGGCTATGAGGGTGGGCGGATAGGGCATATGCCTATTACGACAATTCGTACATTCATTAGCGATAATCTCGCATCCGAGCTGACTGTGGGTGAGATTGCAGAGGCAGCGGGGGTGAGTGTTCGAACCCTCCAGAAAGGTTTTGTGGATCATTACTTTATGAGCCCGAAGCAGATGCTCAGAACAATGCGACTTGATAAAGCTCGGGAGTTGCTCAAGGCACGGAAAAGTGATTCGCGTTCGGTTAGTAAAGTCTGCAAGGCAGTAGGGTACGGACACGCAGGCCGATTTTCCCGAGAGTATGCCGAAAGATTCGGAGAGTCACCTTCTGAGACGTTAAAGCCTGCTAAGGCATTTGCTCATTAATCAAAGAGGCTCTATCTGGGAATGCCTTGATTTCTTGTGGCATGCACGTTTCTTGATGAAGCCAGGCACAGACTATTTCCAGGTGTATACAGCAAGACCATCAAGTCGACGAATAAATACCTGGTCCTTGCTTACGGCAATATGCCCCCACGTGTCATTTTCTGCGACACGTCGTCTGTCGATCAGGTCGAACTCATTTGGATTTGCACTGAAAAGCAGTAACTCGCCACTTTCATCAAGTACAAGAATCTTGTCATCAAGAACTGCCATACTCTGATACTTACCGAAAGGAGTTGTTCTCCAGGTCTCTTCACCCGTTTCTAGATTGATGCAGACGATTCGTTGGTTTCGTAGGTGGAGATAAATGTGGTTGGCGACGACAACCGGCGATGACATATAGGCTTGGGATTTCCCAGACCAGATCTCCTCAAGCGAAGTGTTCTCATCGGTATGTTTCCACAATTGGGAGTGCCCAGAGTGAGCACTGGTAAAAATCGTTTCATTATGAACGGTAGGCGTCAATATATTCATGCCACGAAAGGCTTCAATGTCTTGTGACCACGTTTCGTCACCTGTTAGAGGATCAACTCCTTTGAGCGATTTTCTCGTCTGTACAAGAAGAATGTTTTTGTTTTCAAGGCTTGTCATGATAGGAGAGCTAAACGCACTCCCGAACATGCCGCCACCATCGTTTGCAACTCTCCATATGGTTTCTCCAGTTCTTTTGTCGAGTTTGATAAAGCCGCCTCCAGCCTGCACAAAGATTGCATCGCCGTGCACCAGTGGCGATGATGCGAAACCAAAGGCTGGCATCGGCGAGTCAAAACGTTTCTTAAAGTCAACGTGCCACTTTGTGTCGCCAGTTGCACAGTCAAGTGCATTAAGGACATCACACATGCCGGCGACATAAATAGTATCTCCGTCACATGCTGGCGTTGCCCGAATCCAGCTGCCATTCGACGCAGCGAAAAAAGGCACAGTCATGGCTCCGTCCCACTCAGTTCTCCAGAGTTCTTCACCAGTCGTCTTGTCATACGCATAGACAACTTCTGTTTTCTTTTCGTTGGTTTCAGTTGTAAATACACGGTTCCCAACAACAATAGGACCGGAATAGCTCGGCCCCTGTTCGACTTCCCAAGACAGTTCCAGGTGATTTTCATCAAGGGAGTCTGGCCATTGTTTGCCAATTACCTTGCTGTCGCGAGTGGGGCCGCGCCACTGCGGCCAGTCCGTCGGCAACAGTTCTCCGGCGGATGCTACGGTGGTTAAGATAAGAATTCCCAGAAGGTTGAAGCTAGGAAATCTTCCAAAATGTTTCATGCGACACCTTTCCGCCCAAAACCCAAAGCAGATCAATCAAAATATGTAGTCTTGAAATGATGTACTCAACCACGGTTCCCTCAAAATGTAGTCTATTTCAATTCCCGCGAGAGGGGTAGAGGAAGTCGATTCAAACAAAGCGTGCTCAGCCAGAGCCGACGGTTTTCATTATTTTAATGAAAAATGGAATGTCTTGTCGAGGTGTACGAGTTCACGGAATGATGTAATACGTGTCAGACTTCTGATTCAATGAAGTTGTCGTTGGAGCGTGTTATAGATTTTCTAATAAGCACGTGCAGCGAAAGTAGTTTAAGGACAAATGATCCCAGTGCTGTATTTAGGATTCTACATTTCTAGAGTAGTAGGTGCTGCTTAATATGGTTTTGATATGTCTGTTTCTCAAAAATTAGTGAGGGTGTAAGTGAGGGTCATGAAAATAAGTTGTTGTGTCTTGTCAGTTTTTTTCTATGCCGCTGCGTTTAGCGCAAGTGGTGCTACCCGTACTTTGGAGAAACAGCCAAACATTCTTGTATTCCTCATGGATGACATGGGATATGGTGATGTTCACGCGCTCAATCCCCAAGGAGCTGGCTTCGAGACACCACACCTCGATTTCCTTTTAGAGACGGGTGTCGTATTCACCAATGCTCACTCATCTGCGTCTGTTTGCGCACCAACACGATATGCACTGCTTACCGGCAATCATGTCTATCGCGGACGCAATCCTGGTGGTACATGGGATCATTTTTCAGGGAGCCAAATTGTATTGAATCAAAAAACGATTGCGGACGTCCTAAGGCCAGCCGGCTATTCCACAGCTTTTTTTGGGAAAAGCCATCTTGGTTCCACATTTTTAAAATCTGATGGGACAGTCGCAAATGGTTTTCAAGATGCTGATCTAAGTCAGCGTTTTCGTGACGGACCAATTGATCATGGTTTTGAGTACTCACTCACTCTGCCTGCGGGTATTCAAAGTGAACCATATGCATTTTTTAAAAATGATCGTCTCGCACGTTGGGAAAATAACCAGAAGTCCTGGCAGCATTTTTCAGATGATGACGTTGCTCGTACTTATTTTAAAAAAACAGCCAGGGGGCGTAAGAAGCCAGCGTATGGAATGGATAATTGGAGCACTGAGTCTGTTGGTCCGCTCCTGATGCACGATGCGTTGGCATTTATCGATCAACACGTTGCGACCGAGGGGGATGAGAAGCCCTTTTTCCTTTATTATTGCTCTCAAGCAGGGCACACTCCATATGCGCCTCCAGTTTCCTTCAATATAAAAAATCCATTGAAAACAAATGACCTGGCAGCGAGTGGAGCAATTCCGATTGCGGGAACAACAATTAATAAACGCACAGATATGATTCGGGAGGGGGACACCGCGATTGGTCTCTTTATTGACAAATTGAAGGCACTTGGCTTGTTTCATAACACGCTTATTGTCTTTACGAGTGACAATGGCGCCGCTGTTGGTCCAGCTTCTTCATGGTCGGAGTCACTTTACCATGATGCAAAAGACAATAGTGCGTATGGTGGGGAACGCATTGAAGTAGGTGTTGAGGGGCATGGTAGAGATCACCGAAACGCGCAGGGCGTTGCTTCAGATGGAAGTCCTTTGCGTGGCGAAAAAGGTTTTGTTTATGAAGGTGGTCACAGGGTGCCACTCCTGATGTGCTGGAGTCGGAAGATACCGGGGGGACGAAGGATACAGAATCAGATCATTGGACTCCATGATCTCTTTCGGACACTATGTGGGCTTGCCGGTG
>JBDOMQ010000266.1:0-6969 GCA_039831725.1 Pirellulales bacterium | reverse complement strand
ACTTGCCAGCTGGGACACATCCGCGAAGTAATCACCCCAACTCGCATACGTATCCGGTGGCTCACTATTCCACTGACCATATCCATCGGGAGGAAGACCAGTCTGAATTGGTTTTATATAAGTCGGGTTTTTCATACGCATCGCTTTTCTAAATGCCGTGAACTCTCTGGCCGAAGACTTTCTCTTTGCATGGAATTATAGGTCGCTCCCAACGTCTGGCTGGCCTGGTCGTTTCTATCAACAGAAATACCTGCGGTCGAGCAGATGAAATATTGCAAGTTTCATGCATCCAGTACGGTTTCAATTTTTTGAACACTGGATAACGTACCGCTTGTTTCCCAAAAAACACCGATTCCACCGTGACTTGCCAGGTCCCACTCCTGGACACTTCTCTCAATCACCGCAACACTCTTAGTATCGGACTTGCGATGGCTGTATCAGTTGGACTGTAGATCGCTCGCACAATATCGAATGTGAGCAGTCCCCCAATAAGCAAAAGTGCTGCACAGCAAACGAGTCCAAGTACATGCCACCTATCAAAGCGAGCTCCATCACAAGGGTCAAGGGAGCCTGTTGAGTCATCAGTATCAATATTGTGTTGTTCTTGTTCGGGCGATTGACTAGTTTTCTCTCCTAGATTACTTATCACCTCCCGCATCTTATCTTCTTGTGGAACTTGGACGTCTGGAATATGTGATTTTTCAGACTCACAGGCTGCAGTCAGCGGAATCAAAATCCCACCCAACTCTCCTGTTCCATTACCAATCGTGAGGGTGCTATCCTCAGAATGAATACCTGTAGTGAAACTTCCAAGGTCAACATCCCAGGCCTGCACCACATCTCCCTCAAGTGAGATACTGCCTTCCAGTGTCACCTGTTCATCCGCATCACTGACGGTGACAATCCTAACACAGTATGTAAGGCTTGACTTTTCTTCATGCTCACATGTACAGAGAGGGCAGGGGTCTCCAATACGTGGAACGCTGCCGTTGACAATCCCTTCACATCCCGTTTTACAGCGGACCAACCAACCTAAGTCTTTTGTTCCCCACTCTGCAGAACGCTCGTAGTGGTTATTCATTCGTTGATGCCCCTTTCCCGAACCCCTGATCATATCAACTAATGGTAGTACCTGTCCGAATACTACCCGCCGCCTCACCACTACCGCAACGCTCATTTTCTGCAGCAAAATCAACCTGTATGCTTCATTTTCAGAACCACCGCAGAGTACGTCATTTTCACCGCGCAACTTTCTACATCTCTAGTCGCGTGTAGGCTGCTATCTGTCTATGTCCCACGCCCAACCATATCGTCTTTGTGGTACGATCTTCTCATTCGCAGCATGCCGTCTCTGCTTTTTTTAAGTACGAGGCTGTTTCAATCCCTTTTATCAACAGTGCCACAAAAAACTGCCACTCGGCCTCCCTTCATGCACAGGACACCCCCATGGCTTCAGTACCACCAAGTCTAATGAACTTCACCCGAGAGTGTCTCTCCCAAGGTGTCGAAAGAACGCAAATCAGACAGGCGCTTATTGATGCTGGCTGGACTGACCGAGAGGCGACTGCTGCGTTAGACAGTTTTGCAGAGTCATCCCTTCCTATTCCCGTACCAAAAAAACGGGTGAGTAGTGGCCCTCGCGAAGCGTTTCTGCACCTCCTCGCCCTGTTCCTTCTCTACATGACGGCATTCTCAACCGGCGCCATTTTCTTTCTTGCTATTGATATTTTTATAAAAGATCCCGCAAGC
Source organism: Pirellulales bacterium (assembly GCA_039831725.1). Classification (GTDB taxonomy): domain Bacteria; phylum Planctomycetota; class Planctomycetia; order Pirellulales; family UBA1268; genus UBA1268. The sequence goes on along the minus strand of JBDOMQ010000266.1, from coordinate 5,220 downwards.
CGGGCTTTCTTCGATCTTGGGGGCTTTGCGCGTTTCAACGCAGCTGTTCTGATTGCCAGCTTACCGGTACTCGCCCTTGTCCGTCGCGCCATCATGCGGGACGTTGCCCGCAATCCGGCTTCTCGCATTGCACCGGTTGTGCGAACACTCGCTTACATCACACTCCTGGTCACGAGTCTGATTATGGTCTGCGACATGGTAGTCGTCTTGATGGGCTTCCTAAATGGTGATTTAACGCTCACGTTTATACTTAAAAGTGGTGTTGTTCTGCTGCTCGCGGGCGGAATTTTTCTCTGGTACATCAGCGGCCTTACATTTGAAGAAAAAATGGGAGACTCTCGGCCAGAGGTACGTTCTATTCAGGAGTCTCAATGGCGGCCAGCACTAGCCTGGGCCGGATTTGTCACGGCTTCACTCGGCCTTGCACTCGCTCTGTGGATCGCCGGCAATCCCTTTAATCAGCGGCTTATACGCTTAGACAAGCAACGCATCTCTGACCTCCGTAGTTTGCAGGGAGCGATTAGCCGGTTCCACAAAAAAGAAAAGCGGCTTCCAAAGGACCTGAGCGAATTGAAGGATTCACCCGACACCTATGTTAACCAGACATGTGATTCGATAACGAAAATACCCTATGTATACGAGCCTATCGATAAAACTTCCTACCGCCTTGGTGCTGTTTTTGATCTACCAACACCAAAATCAAATGACAACGGCGTACTCGGTCGCAGCAGGGATGGATTTTATGAGCATGATTCTGGGCTGCAGACTTTTGATCTCACGGTGAAGTGACACACCAATGACTTTCACTAGGCGATAATGTCCTGTGCAACCACACCCGATACGTCCGTTAGCCTGAAATCTCTCCCGGCGTACCGATATGTCAGCCGTTCGTGATCTAATCCGAGGAGATGAAGGATCGTTGCATGCCAGTCATGTATGTGACATGGGTTTTCGATGGCTTCATACCCATGCTCATCCGTTGATCCATAACTGAATCCACCCTTGACGCCACCACCAGCCATCCATGTGGTGTAACCCTTGTTGTTATGATTACGTCCGTCTGCACCCTGGGCCGCGGGAGTTCTTCCGAACTCACCGCCCCAAATAACAAGCGTATCTTTAAGCATGTCTCGTTGTTTCAGGTCTTTCAAAAGACCAGCTATTGGCTTGTCACAACCCTCAGCCCTTGCTTTATGATCGGCAGTCAGATTCGCGTGTTGATCCCAATTCCCATGAGTTACCTCGATAAAACGAACACCAGACTCAGCAAATCGCCGCGCTAATAAACACTGCTGCCCAAATGTCTGTGTTGGTCCACTGTCAGCCCCATAGAGTTCAAGCGTGGCAGGCGTTTCCTTCGAAACATCCATTATCTCCGGCAATGCATCCTGCATACGAAAGGCCAGTTCATACGATTCAATGATGCCTTCAACACCAGGTTGATACTGCTCTTTTTCGAGAACTCCTTGGTTGAGCTTTTGGATAAAGTCGAGTTGCGCTCGCTGCCTGTGCTTTTCTACAGCCGGCTTGATATCAGGCACACTTTCGGAACTTCCAAGCCGGGGCCCCCGGGACGAGCGACCACCTCGACCCACCCTTGCACCACCAAAAATTGCAGGCAGAAACGCACTCCCATAATTTCTCGCACTCCCAGATGGTGGACTCAGTGACACGAACCCTGGCAGGCTCGTATTCTCGGTACCAAGTCCATAGAGCGTCCACGATCCAAGCGATGGCCGAATAAACTGTGCTGTCCCGGTGTGCATCTGCGTCATTGCACCGGGGTGTACAGGCTGGTCACATTGCATTGAACGAATGAGCGTCAGATCATCTGCCATTGAAGCTACTTCCGGAAATAAGTCCGAAATCCAAAGACCGCTCTCACCACGCTGGCGAAACTCCCACGGTGACTTCAATAACGAGCCCCCGTATCGACCCGCTTTGCCATGATCAGCTTGCAGTTGGGGCTTGTAGTCAAATGAATCAACATGAGATGGGCCACCTTGCATACATAGGAATATGATCCTCTTTGCCCGTGCTGGAAAGTGAGGTGCCCTGGGCGTCAATGGCGAATTTTCATGGAGTTCAGTCGCAACAGACTTCTGCAAAAGGTCGGCGAAGGCGAGGTACCCAAAACCTGCCGATACAGTCTTCAATGTGTGCCTTCGCGAAAACATTGTGCTTCCTCCGGATCCTGTTATTCCTGTAGTTGTTACGCCCACGTAGTTCTGGAACTGTACTTAGTCAACAAACCGAAATTCAGCAGATGCAAAAAGACTTTGACAAACAGCCGCAAGGCCCGCACCCGCTTGTGATACGTCGGAAAAATTTGCCAAAAACTTTTCTGTTTCCAACCGTTCAGCCTCCGAGGGACTTCTGGAGTAGGCAAGATTAAATGCCATCGTCACCTTATCATTGTCGTTGGCACAAGCACGTCCTATTCGCTCTGCCATTGCACGACTCTGCTCAATCACAAACGGGTTATTCAGCATATATAAGGCTTGATCTGCGGTGTGGGAAGATTCACGCTGGCCGATGATTGCACTCGAATCGGCAAAATCAAAGACCGCGAGTGACCGCGGTTCTTCATCTCGCACAATCGGGAGATACACACTGCGGAAGGTGGCATCCTCCATGTCGAGTTGATGCGTTACTTTCCGCATGACAGCTTGTGCCATTTCGGGGTCGAATCCTCTCGCCCTACGTCCCCGATAGCCCATGCCTCCCGACGCACCTTCCGCCTTCCTTGCCCAATCAGCGCGCTGCTGACCAAACCGAGGCCGGCCACCAACCTGATCCGGCCCTGAGTACTGCTTCGACCTCATTGCAGCAAACATCTCTTGTCCTATCTGACGCGGATCGCCAACCATGCCACCTCGCACCCGTGTGTAACCTGCTTTCGCTACTTCCGATGCACGTGGTCGTTGCAGGTCGAGCTTGCCACTTATGGACAACATCGAATCACGAACAACCTCAGCGTCGAGCCTCCGTCGGTTTGCTCGCCACAAAAGAGTATTGTCGGGATCTTTCGCGTGGTAATTTGCATTGTATGCCGTATCAATTCGATAACTTCGTGAATTCACAATCTCACGAATAACCGTTTTTACTGACCACCCAGAGTCAATAAAGAGGATCGCTAGATGGTCAAGCAATTCGGGATGGCTCGGAGGCTGTCCTGTAATACCAAAGTTTTCCAAGGACGTAACGATGCCGTTGCCCACTAACGTTTTCCAAATCCGATTTACCATCACGCGAGCAAGGAGTGTATTCTGATCACTTCCGACCCATTGAGCAAACTCAAGCCGACCGCTTTGGTCGCCGGAAATGGAAACAGGCGTTTCACAAAGAACCTGGGGAAAACCTCGGGGCACAATCTGCGCCGGCTGATCAATTTCACCACGGACGAGTATTGGCACATCCTTTGGACTTCCACGCTCCTGCACCCCCATCGTAAAACTGCGAGGGCTGCCATTCTCATCGATATTCCCAAGCCGACCTGATAACTGCTCCAGTTCATTCAGCATGCGATTACGCTGTTGCTGTGCTGTTGCGGCGCCACCTTGCGACGATGTTCGTCTCAAACTCGCAAGGCTGGACAATTTGTCTTCAATCTCTCCACGTAAACGCACTACCTCTTCGTTTGACAGTCTCTTATCAAAAGGATTCGGATCGTCCACTGGAAGGCGTATAAGGTTACTATTCTGCTTGGCCTGTGCCCCTGAAAACGTTCCGTACGACGATTGCGCATTACCAAAATAGGTTTCTGTATTCCCGAACACACCAGCAAGTGCGTAATAGTCACTCTGTGGGATAGCATCAAACTTATGGTCATGACATCGAGCACACGCGACTGACGTACCAAGAAACACCCGTGTCGTGGTATCAATTTGTTCGTCTATAAGATCAGCCTTGAACTGAATCCGGTTTTGTTCATTTATGTTTTTTGCACCAATCGCCAGAAATGTCGTCGCGATCAGATGCTCGGCCCACTCTTCATCTGTCTGAACGGGCAGAAGATCGCCAGCAATTTGTTCCTGAACAAAACGATCAAATGGTTTGTCGTCATTAAAAGAATCAATGACATAATCTCGAAACCGCCATGCATGAGGAAATGTCATGTTCACAGTTCGGCCTGTGGACTCCGCATATCGCACAACGTCAAGCCAGTGCCGGCCCCATCGCTCCCCAAACTGCTCTCTCGCCAGAAGCTGATCGGCAAGATCGCGTACTGCAGATTCCGGGCCAATCAACCATGCATTCTCGAACGCGGTGACCTCCTTTGGTGTCGGAGGCAACCCAACAAGATCAAAATACAACCGGCGGATAATCGCCCTCGGTTCGGCATCCTCAGCAGGGGCAAACTCAGCGGCCTCAAGCTCTGATAGGATGTGATAATCAATGTCAGTTTGACACCACGTGTCATTTTCAACTGTAGGCGCAACCATCCTTCTGGGTTGCTGATATGCCCAGAATTCTGACTTCGCTTTTTCGATGTCATCATTCGTGATTGCCGCCTGAACGTCTTCCTGCACAGACACCCGCGGATCCGGTGCGCCCATTTCTATCCAAACCTTGAAATCATCGAGAACCTCCTGCGGAAGTTTGCGCTTGGGCGGCATCACAAAGTCCTGATGAGTTATTGCGTTATACAACCAACTCTCTTCAAGATCACCGGGCACAACAGACGGCCCTGTGGCACCACCCAACAGCATCCTCTCTTTCGTGTCGAGACGAAGACCACCGCGGACATTACCTGCCTTGCTTGAATGGCAACCATAGCACTCACGAACAAGTACAGGTCTAATCTTTGTTTCAAAAAATTTAAGTTCGTCCGTCGTAAGCGACTCCTCTGCTCCAACAGCCGAGCACACAAGAAAACAAGCACTGGCAGTGAAAGGCAGGACATTCTTCATTGCAAAACTTTCCTTCACGTGTTTGTTTGTTGCGACAGACTTGACGGATAGTTACTTCTTGTCCCGCTCATTCTGCTGCAGGGGGACGTTTTGGCTTTTCACCGCCAGGCGTTGCATTGGAATTACCTGATGGAGGCCTTCCATTGTTTCCCGGTCGTCGTTGCATACCCCCACCGCGTCGTTCACGCATGGTCATCATCATCTTCTGCAATTCATCGACATTAAGTTTCTCATCACCATCTGCATCGAACTCTTCCATCAATCGTTGGACCATTTGTTCTGGACTGAATCCACCTGCGAACTGTCC
>JBDOMQ010000200.1:0-6984 GCA_039831725.1 Pirellulales bacterium | reverse complement strand
ACCTACATTGAGTACGTGATGTGATCGATCTTAATGACGTGTTCGACGAGGTGTTTTCGCTACCAGCACGCTGAATAGCTCCTGCTGATGAACTACAAAAAGAAGCAAAGCAGCTACCTTCAGAATACTACGGCACCCGTTTTGTCATCTCTATTGGGTTCTCGGCCGAAAGCGTTCCGCTTCTCCGCAGTACTGGAAGGTTCTACAAAAAAACCAATGACTTTTCCCAGAGTCTATATCGTGCCAAAAAGCCTTACTATTGGCTCCTACACTCCCCACCACCGGCTCATCGACTATAATCGTTGTTATTGAAACTTAGGCTGTCAAAATGACCGTCTTTACTCGTGAAAGGAAACGCTCATGTCCTACCGATCACTCGGTATTGTTTTAGCCGTTGCTTGTGCCTTGCTCGTATCCCGTACAGCAACAGCCGGTTGTGGCACCTGTGATAAAACAGTTGTTGAAAATGCTGCAAACAATGAAAGTTTCAGCACCCTCGTTGCAGCAGTGAAGGCCGCTGGACTTGCTGAAACTCTTTCTGGCTCTGGTCCGTTCACCGTTTTTGCACCGACAAATGCAGCATTTGAAAAACTACCTGCTGGTACCGTTGAAAAGCTTTTAAAGCCAGAAAATAAAGATCAACTTGTAAAAGTTTTGACGTACCATGTCGTCCCTGGAAAGGTCATGGCAAAGGATGTTGTTAAGCTCAATAAAGCGAAAACAGTTGAAGGATCAGACGTTGCAATCGCCGTCAATGGTGGCGTGGTGACGGTTGATAATGCAAAAGTGGTTAAGACTGATGTCAATTCCAGCAATGGAGTGATCCACGTTATCGACACAGTAATTCTTCCGAAAAACTAAACTTTTTCGGTAGTTAGTAATAAAATTAAGAAGGTTGTCGGCGAGAGCTGGCAACCTTCTTCTTTTGATTCTTAATCATGAAATTCATATTTTGAAATACATTGCATGAACTCTGTAGACGCCTGACACGAAAGAGAGTGCACTCCGAAATCATCAACAATACTTCTGTTTGACTCCCCCTGATTAACCCCTTTCTTCTCTCGATATACATATGGTTTCGCACCCAAAGGCGGAACCGATCGTTCGAAATGATGCCGGTACTCAACAGGCAAACAGATTTTTTTGAGCCCAAGATCACTTTTGGAAGGCTCCTCAAATACATTTCGAACTTCATATACCACCACGATGTCTTCACCCTCCGGAGGCCCATCGCGTAATAATTTTCCGGGAAGAAAGGTCGATTGGACCGGCCCAACCACTAATTCAACCGGGCTTGATTCTTTTGTAAGCCAGACTTTGACGTGATACCGGGCAAGCGTTTCATCAGGAGAAGCAAGAGCGTATCCCACAAGACAGTTATCGCTTGCGACTGACAGTCCAAGTTGGATAGGGCCATTAAGTAATTGTGTTCTCAGACGACCGGTTCGAGCATTACCTAACGTAATGGAGTGCTCTACTGGCTTCTTGACTGATTCAACGCTTACAACATTGTACATTTCTTCAACAGCAACACCCCGCACTTCTGTGGCTCCGAGAAAGCTAATGCCAACTGTTGCATAGAGAAAAAGTTTCTGTGATTTTTTTTTAAAAAAATTTTTTGTTTGCATGAACCGTTCTCCTCAGAGCACCCACTCTTTCTCGTGCTATTCCCTACGCGGAACAAAAAGACTTTTTAAGAGTGAACCCAAAATCAAATATGTGAGAATCATTGCGACTATACGGACGACATACATAGTTATAATATTTGGGGGACCTCCTGACAGAGCCATCTGAATCATGAAGAGTCCTAGGTAATGTCCTGCCAGTGGGCAGAGAACAAAATAGATCAGCACGAGAAGAAGTACACGCATTTTGAAAAGTAACCAAAAGTAGAAACTGGGAGCCACAAGTATTTTGATTCTACGGTTTCTTGCAATAATTTCTTCGGGAAAATTCCGGATGGAAATACGAACTCATAGTTTTTTATAGAGGCATGGACTTGATGGAGCATGGAAATCTTGATCGCCTTGAACGACTCATTCACATTCCGATTCATTCGCGACCAGACTGGCTAAAAAATGCTCGTGAGGACGCTGAAGAACTTCTCTGGCTTGCCTGTCGTGCAAGTACAAATCAAGACCTTGCTTCACTTGAAGAACTAGATCGAGAAGCAGGCATCATGGCTGAAAGGATCCAGTACCGCATGGACAGCGAGTTATAAAAGAAAAACAGTTTCCCCAGACCTGTAAAATCTGAAGAAACTGCTATCTCATGTGTTGCCCGAGATCCCGAATAATTCGATCAATCTCTTGTTCGAACTACATGCGGCTCTCCGCATCGATCCCAGCGAATTGTGGCACTGAAACCACAGCAACAGTAATCAACGTGCGTTACACCACTGCCAATTAGAGCACAGCGGGTTGATACGTCTGGTTCCTCACAGACACAGCACTCGGGTACACAGAGTGTAACTGGTACTGGGCAGCCATCACATGGACTGCAGATCATCAGACAGACTTCGACCTTTGGAGGCGGTGGGCAGCGGTCTCTCCCACAACAACCAAAAAGTCCTGCATCAGCATGGCTGGAACCTAAAACGACCACGAGCATCGCTGCTACTATTGAAATTGTTTTCCACGTTTTCACGTTGAAACTCCTTCGGTATATCGAGTGAATTGAAACTGACACCAATAGTACCAACGATAAAACTCAATATCGAGTTTTTACATTCTTTTTTCAAAAAACCTCAAAAACACGCTAAACAGGGCTTATGGCAACTTCCAACCTTTACGATATGCCCGACTCACAAATTGGTTCACTTCAGAAACATTTGGGCTCTTCAGTTTTTCAGCATCCCACTGAATTCGTGTTCCCTCGCCAGCCCGTAGTGCAAGGTTCCCGATGAGTATTGTTTCGGTAAGGCGACCTGCATAACCAAAATTGGACATTGTTCCAGGCGCATAATCCCCTTTGATTGAACTCACGAACTCCCATTTCTGACGCTGATCACCACTTCCCTTAAATGGAATTCGTGGCAATGTTTCAGCTGGTGGCTTGAAATCAACAAAGTCTTCTTCTGGCAAAAGAAAATAACGCGCTCCGTAGGAATCTGGCGAAAAGAGAACACCCTTACTCCCAATAACAATCGCACCACTCGTTTTCCGCCCGCCTTCTTTCTGTTTATTTACTTTCTGTTGAAATGATTCGGGTAACTGGTTGATGATGGCATCTGGTGGCAATTCACCTCCGTCATACCAATGAAACTGACACGGTGGCAGCCCATCCCGCTTACCGAACTCAAAGAGAAGATGCGAAGTGCTAGGAAATGTTTCACCTTCAAAAATACCAGGATTTTTTACCGCAGTCACAGCATCAGCATCAAAGAGCTTCAGTGCCATGATGGGCATATTGGTCGTATGACAAGCCATGTCACCGAGGGCTCCAGTTCCAAAGTCAACCCATCCACGCCAGTTAAAGGAGTGGTAAACACCTTTTTTAAATGGACGCATTGGTGCAGGGCCTATCCAGGCATCCCAGTTCAGGTTTTCTGGAATTTTATCTTCACCAGCAGGCCTCCCTCTACCCTGTGGCCAGACGGGTCGATTAGTCCAAACATGAACCTCTGCAACATCTCCAATTGCGCCACTCCGAATCACTTCAACTGCCTCACGCAAGCCATTCTCACTCGTACCCTGATTACCCATCTGTGTGACGACGCCCATCTGCTCAGCTGTCTCTCGCATCAACCGAGCTTCATGAATGGACCATGTCAGAGGCTTCTGGCAATACACATGCTTCTTCATCTGCATTGCCTTGAGTGCCGCAACAGCGTGAGTGTGGTCAGGCGTACTGACTGTTACGATATCTACCTTATCTCCAAGTTTCTCCAGCATTTCACGGAAATCATCAAACTTTCCCGCGTTGGGAAATTCCCGTGACTTTTTATCGACGGTTCCTCCATCAACATCACATAAGCCAACAATATTGACTCCTTGTTCTGCAATATGGCTAGTATCACTACTGCCCTTACCACCAACGCCGATACATGCAGCCGAAAGTCCTTGAAGGGCTGATTCATTTGCTCGTAACGACGGACTCACGCCGGACCAGACTCCGAAGCCGGCACCTATCGCAGCGGTATGACCAAGAAACTGTCGGCGCGATGTGGATGAACTCATGTGTACTGTTCCTTTATTATGAAAGCTAACTTTTTCTTGCATCTCTTCTTATTGATATTCTACACAAGCCTGAGACTCGTTGATCCCTGAGACTCGTTGATCGAAGCAAGATACATATACGAAGTAGTATACCGTCCCATCAACCAGTCATATCCCTTATTTGCACTACTCACTTACCGAAAACAGCCTTATGCTCGCCATCAGGCTTAGTTACAAACACACAATGTGTAATGAATGTACTTCTTACACATTACAATTGAGACAACGTTCAATACCGACTCAACGTTCAATACCATTTCCCCAAGGTGATACCCTGTGCTCACAATGCCTTATCAAGTGCTTCCTATGCGCCTTTCTCTTCTCCTGGTCCTCATGTGCTTCTGCAACATCACTGTTGCAACTACCCCTGAAATTATTCTCCAGACAGGTGGTGTCATAAAAGAAAGTAGTGATGGGGCTATTGTCGATATTGATCTCAGCGATCGTCCCCTAAACGATCAAGTTATCGAAGCCCTCACTGCACTTCCGGAACTTTCAGTACTGCGGCTAAGAAGAACATCAATTAGCGATGAACAGCTTGGCAAACTGATTCCACTCAAGTTGCGCATGATCGACTTGAGAAACACAAATATCACAGACGCTGGGCTTAATCACCTTGCTCAGATCAAATCTCTGGTTGATATACAACTAGAAAAAAGCAAGATCACAGACGTTGGTGTACGAAAGCTAGCTGATCTTGATCTTAAAAGTTTTAATGCGAACTACTGCACGAGTATAAGCAATCGTTCATTGGCTGTTCTTGCAGCCATGCCGTCACTCGAACAAATCCAGCTTGATTACACAAAAATAAATGATGAAGGCATGGCCGCGCTCGCAACAACAAGCCGATTAAAACGGCTTCGTATTCGTGGTGTTGATGTCACCGGCGCTGGATTGGTTCATATTGCACAACTGAAAGACTTAAGCCGAATCAATCTACGTGATACATCACTTGATGATGCGGGCCTCTCAGTGATCGCTGCATTACCGGCACTAGACTGGCTTGATATAAGCGAATGCCGACTCGCCACTCCAGCCGGCTTAGCCCAACTTGGGAAAGCATGCACGCTTACCTATCTGGACCTTTGGGAAACAAAAACGAATGACGATGTCCTTGATACTTTCAAGCAACTAACGAATATCAAGGTACTAAATCTAAAAGCAACATCGGTGACAGATGAATCTTTGCCGACAATTATGAAAATGACTCAGCTTGCTGATCTCAATGTTGCTGGGACCCAACTCACCGATCAAAGTTTTCTTGCTCTTGGAAAACTACCGCTGCTCAAGAAACTCAACGTAGCGAATACTGATATCGGATTCGATACAATTGACATACTTCTTGAATCACGGGACGATCTCGAGGTTATCGAATTTGAAAACTAGCTAATCAAAAAATATTTCTGCCTGTTCGACTTTATAGCTAACAGATCTTGCCAATTCTCTTGCATTTTTTCTGACCACGACAACGCTCAGAGCAATACCGTACATTCTCCCAACACCTTTCCCATTTTTTCCGCCATGAAAAAAACCGTCCACATGCAACACATTTCTTCTTCAAGTCCTTGTTGTGCATATGGTTGAAGTTGTTTCTATTCATAAATGAACGGGAGCACCGTCTGCTCTTCGGCACGACTCGTGTTACTTTGTTGATCTACGGACTTTTTTCTGCGCAAGCTTTTTCGCTCCGGATCTTGCCGCATTGCTCCACGTCGGTCACGACGACTACCATGACGGACTGCAACGGCGCTCGCTGCATCGCGTGCTTTTCTGTCCTGACGTAACACGGTGAATCGAGACTTTGCCTGTCTCAAAGCCAGTGCATGGTCCACGATTGGCTTTGGATAAACAGAACCAATTTCGCAGCCAGATGATTGTTGAATATGAGCAGGCATCATCCATGGAGTATGGATAAAGACGTCGGGTACAGACATCAATTCAGGAAGCCATTTGCGTATAAAGTTTCCTTGTGGATCTTGCTCTTTAGCCTGCTTCGTTGGATTATAAATCCGTAAAGTATTTATCCCAGTCGTACCACTCTGCATCTGCATTTGAGACCAATGAATGCCTGGTTCAAAATCAAGAAAACATGTTGCAAGGTGAAGACCCGTTGGTCGCCAATGAAGCCAAAGAGAATAACTTGCGAACGATACAACGAGTGCTCGCATTCGAAAAGGAAGCCAGCCTGTGACGTTCAGGCTTCGCATACATGCATCAACCAGTGGATACCCCGTACGGCCGTTTTTCCATGCCTGAAAATACTCATCCGAAAAATCCTTTTCACGAAGACCATCTGCCGCAGACCACATATTTCTATGTTCTATCTCCGGCTCATCTTCAAGTTTTTGAATAAAATGACAATGCCAGTGCAATCTGGACTGCATTGACTGAATACTTTTTTGCCATCTTTGAAATTGTTTTCGAGCTGCCTGATTTCTTTCTGTCATCGCAAGGCCTCTGACTTCAGAACGCTTCTGCTCTGTTGCCTGCCAGACTCGCCGAATTGAAATCGCACCGAAGGCAAGATGTGCTGATAGTCGAGAACAGGACTTCGGTGCCGTAACTGGCGACGAAATACGACCCGAATAGAACTGACCACGACGATCAACAAAGTCTTCAAGAATCATTCCAGCGTTGCGTTCTCCGCCAGGCTGGCAATCCACCTGTTTTTTTTCATAACCAAGATCAATTGGATGAAGGAGACCTGCCGATGGCAACTGAACCACCGTCTTGTTGACACAATGCCTCGGTAATGGATGAACGACAC
>JBDOMQ010000366.1:0-7014 GCA_039831725.1 Pirellulales bacterium | reverse complement strand
TCTTGCTGACGACGACACTCACCAATCGTCAGGACAGGGACAAGAAGAGCAAGTGCGCCGAGTAGTTTATAGAGCTTGGAATACATTCGCCTTTGCCACAGAGAAAACTTTGAAAAAAAGTATGCAGCTCGAACTAGTATACCGTCAAACCAAGGTGCTTTGTGCTCTTCTACTCACTGCGCAGATAGTAGTATGGCCAGAAATTTTTTACGAAGGACGTCCACCGGGTGGGCCCCGACGTCCTGGAGGTCCACCGCCTCGACCAGGTTCCATACCGAGTTGCTCACGACGCTCATTCATGGCACGTCTGTATTCAGTACGTTGAGCTCTTTCATCTGGAGAGGAGTTGTCAAGGCGACGCTTCATCCAATCATTCCGAGCATCTTCCGTTGGCGGTGAACCACGACGTCGTTGGCCTGATTCATCACCAGCGTTCGGCCCACGCCCTCGGCCTTCCTGCCCACTGCCATTTCGACCGTTCTCCGAAGTTTGGCCGTTCGCATTGGCTTGCTCACGGGCAGCCTTTTCAGCTGCCCATCGCTCTCGACGCTCTTTGCTGCGTGCCTCTTCAGCTCTTATTCGTCTGTCCATTTCGGCCTGGCGTTGCTCAGGCGGAAGTGCAAAATACGACTGGGTTGCGGCCCGTTCACGGGCGGTAAACAGTCGTCCCATATCTTGGCGAATCTGACCACGATATTTTTCAGGTACATCGCGAAATTTTTGGAACCACTCACCCATGTCAGGGCCTGAAGATCCATAAGGAATTTCATTTCGAGCAACTCTGGCAAGACGAGCCACTTCCTCATCGACCATTGAATGAATTTCAGCAACAGCCTGAGGCTCAGTGAATCCACCACCCCACCACGTACCAAGAAGAATGAGTAGTGCGATACCCGTACCAGCGACAGCAATCCGAGATAGCCACTTCTTTCGCTTCGAGTGGCTATTTCCCGATTGCTGACTCACAGCAGCACGGATTGAATCACGGGTTTTTGATGAAGCATGCATGCCCTACTCCTAAAAATCTATTCAGGAAATGTTATTCACAACGATACAAACACACCTCTATACAAGGGGCCTAAAGAGTGAAACGATTCAGGCAAGAAGAAGTTCTGGAATGTAATAATACCATCGAATATACGCAAAAAAGAGACCAGTTCAAAATCCTTACAGGCCACGTTTTGGTTACAGTTCGACAACAAGTGGCTCACTAGCGGCGGAATGAGTCCACATCTGTGAAACCGATGTGCCATTTACCGAAACAGTGATTTCATAATCACCAAAGAATGCTTTGGTTTTCACCTGTCCTTTTTTGTCCGTCTGTAAGTCCGTATTTGTAGCCCACGTTTTGTGTACAAGTTCTCTCCATATTTTGACAGCGGGTCGTTCAGTCCAATCTTTGCGAATGAGAGTCCCCTCAGGTTTCCAATGAGAGCCAGCCCAGAAGCCCCAGTTGATAAAAGCCGTCATCTTGGGATGACTGAACGAAAGCGTTAGTACATCTCGTAGATAATCGGCATGCAGTTCATCATCGTTACAGACAAAGTCATATTCAGTTACAACAAGCCGGTCGGCAAGTGGTGCAAACCGTTGGTACCGTCGCCAGAGGTCTTCCATACCTCGAAGATTGTTAATTGAAAAGTGACTCTGAAAGCCGATACCATCAGCTTTTGATGATGCCTGTTCTTGAAAAGTATTCATGAAGGTAAAAAACTTTTCTTCCCGTTCATTGTCGAAGAGAGCTTCGTTGACTATCAATTGCGCAGATGTCATCGTCCGCTGTTCGGCAAGAAGTTCTGAATATATCGAAGCTCCGAAAATATCACGAAGGTCTTTTTGGAATCGAATGGGATGGTTGATGGCGTCCCATTCATGGATGAAATCTTTTGTTTGATGAAGAACATATCGCTCATGCTTACGTATAGATGAGAGAATTTTTTCAGATTCATTTGCAGCGACAAAAGCGTTACTCCATGGTTGCAGGTTTCCCCAGACAAGCGTGTGTCCTCGCATGGGGAGCCGCCGGTCATGAGCCCATTTCAATGTGTTTGTCAGATCAGAGCGAAGCTGATTCGCATAGTTTCCATCTTTTGCATGAGGTGTGTGTTGCGGTATCAGAGCAGGTACAGGAACGAGTGCGTGAAAGAGTTCTTCAAATGTTTGCCGGTAGCGAATGGCATCTTGGCTTATGTCATCAACGAGACGAACCTGAAAAGTGCTCCCAAAACCAAAAGCATGACGACGCATTCGTATACGTACGGCAGCGTGCCGAATAGCATGGCCATCGGCATCGAGCACGCGAATAATGAGTGGAGACGTTCTGTATTCGTCGATGCGTGCTTCTGCTTCTTTCCGCCAAGGAGCATCTAGTTCGCGGCCTTGATACCCAGCTTCCATCATGGGTAGTCGTGACATGTCAAAACGAGATGGTGCTACATAAAGCCTGACATCCTCAATTTCAATGCATTGCGGTTGGAGGTCAAAACTCAGGCGAATTTTTCCTGTACCTGCGGCAACTGATTTGGCTGCTCGAAACGGGTGAAAGTACCATCCCCATTCACGACCGATTGTACCCTTGTGGTAGAGCGCTGTTTGCCGAAGTGTCTCTCGGTCACCAATGTGAATAAGGACACGTCCTGGGCGCGGGTCATTACCATTGTTGTCTGTATCAACTATTCGGCATCGGACGGCAACAAAGCCGACCTCATCTTCTTTTAGAGGGGTGTCAAACGTTTTTGAGAAGGCTAGTTTATTTCCCTTGTTGAGAGTCGCCGTTGACTCTGCTAGCCAAACAAAGCCATCTCCCGCTGGTAATTTTTTGAAGTGACCTGTTTCTACCGGCGATGGCAATGTTTTCGGAAGACCACGATCGAGAACCTCAGTGAGTTCATCAGGAAGAAAAGGCAACGACTGCGCGGTGCAGGTGGTGCCTAATGCAAAAAAGCAACCAAGAATCATAACGGTCCAGAATGAGTAATGGAGAATGATTCGATGGGTTCCATTCATCAGTTTTTCCAAACGATAAAGAAGGAAAGCGGTTCTCGGTCGTCTTAAAAGTGGCTCGTGTAGCAGCACGTGGTCCCCGTAATGCGAGTCGTTGGGTCTTCTATCACTCTGCAATTCTGGATGATTTTTGAAAACCAAGGTACCATAAGAGGTTGCTGTGAAATGCATTCAAAAATGAATAAAGGAAATGCAATGAAATGTTCTGATTTCACTCATTGGTTTTTCGTATGTCTTGTGTTGACAGTGTGTGCAGCCAAGGGGCTCGCTGAACCGGTGGATCAAGTGAATCAAGAAGAGGACAACAAAGAAGAAAAAATTCAACAAAAGGCTAGGGAAGACTATGCAGGACTATGGCGCATTGAAAAAATTTCATCCAAAGGCAATACAACGGAACCAGATAAACGAATTGCCATTGATAATAAGACAGATGGGACATGGGTCTTATCTATAGATGGCAAAGAGTTCAGCAGCGGTACAAATTCTTTTGCTCCACTTTGTGATCCAAAGGAAATTGATATTTCTATTACAGGTGGTGAAGGCCAGGGAAAGGTTCTGCAGGGAATTTATGAGATTGAAGAGTCAATACAGCGACTCTGTTTTCGAGGTGGTGGTGGTTCACGACCAGATAGTTTTGAGTCATTTTATGGTGATGAAAGTATTGTGGTAACTTTTGTTCGTGAGTAACTCCTCGCTGATTGAGTCCAAGGTCTATCACTAGGTGACATACCAGTGAAAAGAAAGTACATGTAAGGATGATCTTTAGGCTATTTGTGGCACATGTGTGTCTTTTCGTTCTTTTTCCTTTCTTTGTCGGCGATGCGCATGCCAAGCAACTCGATGGATTTGACCTAATAGCCATAGAAAAACCCCGTGTGCTTGAAAAAGCAAACAAGTATCTTGATGAAACTCCACAAACAGTAACGTCATCACACTGTGAAAGAAGTGCTGGTGGTCGGCATGATTATTACTCAGAGGGTGATTATTGGTGGCCTGATCCAGAGAATCCTGACGGTCCTTTCATTCGAAGAGATGGTGAGACGTATCCCGAACTTTTTTTGGACCACCGCCAAGCCATGATTCGGTTGAGTGAAATCGTAGGCACGCTCACATCGGCATATATAGTCACCAAAGATGAACAGTACGCGACACACGCAGTCAACCATCTTGAAGCCTGGTTTGTGCAAAGCAGCACAAAAATGAACCCAAGTCTTCTCTACGGTCAGGCTATTCAGGGTCGTTACGAAGGTCGAAGTATTGGCATTATCGACACGCTTCACCTTACTGAGGTTGCTCGAAGTGCAAAAATTCTTTGTTCATCACCGTCATTTCCGACCAAGTCTCAAGCAGGTGTCAGGCAATGGTTTCAAACCTATTTGACGTGGATCAATACTCACGAATACGGCATTCGTGAAAAGAATCACCCAAATAATCATGGGGTCTGCTGGTCACTTCAGGCAGCTTCTTTTGCAGATTTCGTGGGTGAAGACGAAATCTTGCGATGGATTCGAGGGCAGTTTAAATCTGTTTACCTGCAAGAGATGATGGATGAGTCGGGTGGATTCCCAGCCGAACTAGCACGAACCAAGCCTTATGGATATTCACTCTTCGTAATCGATGCCATGGCTGGCGTGGCTCAAATTGTATCCACAGAAGCAGACGATCTCTGGGATTTTCAACTGCCAGACGGTCGTGGTATGCACCGCGGCATGGAATTTATCCTGCCGTACATTAAAGACAAATCTGTTTGGCCATTTCCGAAAGACATTATGTATTGGAAGGAATGGCCTGTACGGCACCCGAGCCTTCTTTTTGCTGGGCTTCATTATGAGGACGTCCATTATCTAGATGTCTGGAAAAACCTTGAAGCAGACCCAGAAACATTTGAAGTGAAGAGAAATCTTCCACTTCGCCATCCACTATTGTGGGTGTCAAAAATGAATAAGACAGTAGCCCAGAAATAGGCTTCTAAGTACAGTGTCAATAAGTTTGATTCCATCTTCTACTGAGATACTTGCAGTGGACCATCAATGTCGAGCTCAACAACAGTAGCAATGTTGTGTAGCACAGGTTCACCAACAAGGACTGTCATCTGTTCTGCACCAGGTACGATACGAAGCTCTTTTTGGTCAGTAAGGCGACGAGCAATCACAGTTGCATCGGTTTTAATTGGCACAATAAGCTTGCCGTCAGCAGGCCAATCAAAGATGTGTAAGTACAGCCGAGTCTTCCCCTCAGATAGTGACTTTTTTGAGCATCGGCCCCAACTGAGTTTTTCAAAAGGGCTTGCCTGCGTGCCGTAGATTGCTTCACCATTGATCTCCATCCACTCACCAATCGCCTTGAGTGAATCAATGCTTTTCATTGGAATGCTTCCGTCGCCGGTGGGACCAATATTTAACAAATAGTTTCCACCCTTGCTTGCGACGTCGATGAGGTTTCGAATGAGTGTCTCATCAGACTTCCATGCATGATCATGTTCACTGAACCCCCATGTTGTATTCATGGTCATACATGTTTCCCAATCGAGATGAGGGAGTCCGGTCGCTGGAATATGCTGTTCAGGCGTGATGAAATCACCATATTTTGGGTCCAGTTGATCGGTGACGGCATGAGTTCCCATGCCACTAAAACCAGCTTCAGGAATTCGAAAGAGGCGGTTGTTCATAATGATATGAGGCTGTTTTTCCTTCACATTGCCCATCAATTCAAAGGCCTTCCAGGCTTTTTCTCCTTGGAAGTCTGTTGAGCTGTAATCCCACCAGACAACATCTACTTGTCCATAGTTGGACATCAGTTCATTTGCTTGGGCGTGCAGGAACTGAATATAGTTTTTATGATCTCGATGGCCATTCGGGTATGGCTCTCCCTTCAGAGGATAGGGCAACTCTTTCGACAGGAGATATGCATACTGATCATGGTGCCAGTCGATAACAGAGTGGTAGAAGCCGATTCGCAGCCCTTCTTTTCGGCAGGCATCAACGATCTCTCTCACTAGATCACGATGAAGCACTGAGCCTGCATCAAATTCACTTACTTTTGAATCATGTAATGCAAAGCCGTCGTGGTGCTTTGTAGTAAAAACAAGGTATCGACAACCTGCATTCTTTGCCATCTGAGCCCACTGAGTTGCAAAGTTTTCTTTTGGCTTAAATAGGGGTATCGCATTCTTTGCATAGGTTGCTGTGTCGGCTTTGACGCGTTGCTGTATCCACTCCATCCCACCCTGCGTTGCAACGGGTTTACCTTCCCATGTGCCCGCCAGTCCAGAATAAAGACCCCAGTGCACAAACATTCCAAAGCGTGCGTCCCGCCACCACTGCATACGACCATCTCTTTGCTGAGGTGACTCGGTTGGAGAGGAGGGGCTGTCGGCCGCGTGTCCACGCATAGAAAATGCGAGTATATTGAAAAGGAGAGTCAGTACGATGCAACGTTTGATCATAGGAGAGCCTGCTTGTGGTCGAGAAGAAGGCTGTATCTGATTCATTTTTTATCTCAGACACAACAGATATTGTTTTTCTTGTCTACTTGTTTAGTGGACTGCTTTTATAGTGTGAAAACTACGTTTTATTGCCTTTGGGATTGCTTCGAGACAAACAAAAGGTCTCGTCTTTCATGGTACGACGTATAGGTTACCAAACGGCGCAGCAGGTCCGCCTCGTGCCGCGAAGATCATTTTTATACAGCTTGTCCTCCATATCAGAAACACCTCAACCACATCGTGTGCTTCACTCACATCTTCAAGCCGGGTGAAATAGTTGTTTACCTCTCCGGAATGTCTTGTATGACTTTTTGAATCCATTTTCTTACATGATCACGATGGCTACTTGGGCGGTGCATCCATAAATCAGTGTGTGAATGCAGGTAAGGCCCCTCCGGGATATTGAATATGCTGCGTACCGGAATATCAAGGAATGTGAATTCGGCAAGGTCAAGGTATTGAATAAGGAATTCTTCCCGAACTGCTGTTGCATGCTGTCCACACACAAGCACGGGTCTTCCTTGTAG
>JBDOMQ010000371.1:0-7048 GCA_039831725.1 Pirellulales bacterium | reverse complement strand
TCTCCGCCAGGCTGGCAATCCACCTGTTTTTTTTCATAACCAAGATCAATTGGATGAAGGAGACCTGCCGATGGCAACTGAACCACCGTCTTGTTGACACAATGCCTCGGTAATGGATGAACGACACTTTGAGGCTGGTTCATCTTCGATTCCCAATACCTATTCCATCCATCTCGAGAATTCAAACAACGCACAACACCATTCTGCGAAAACTCCTCAAACCTCACACCAACAGTCTGTGCCCAACGACGAACTCTTTTGTCTCTTGCGTAGCTGATTGCTGTGCCAGTCTCCTCATGTGCAAAAAGCTTAGAAAAAGCTGTTTCTCTTCGCAGCTGTTCAAGAACAGCAACTGCGTCACCTCGCCTTGTTATCAGTCGAATCCGAAGTTGTTGCAGTGACTTTTCAAGATCAATCAAGCACTCTCTCTGAAATGTGAGGTGCCGTGAATGTATTTCTGGCTGGGAGAAAATTTCTGGCTCATACACAAATACACAAAAAACGTCGCCGCCTTGAGCCTTCTCTATGGCAGCACTTAAGGCTGCATGATCCGCGACACGCAGATCACGCTTCAGCCAGACACAAAGAGGTGACACAGTTTGAGACATAGTAAATCCACACGTTCAATATGTATTGAAATATAGGCGTCCCACTAATCTCCGTCTTTTGCAAAAAGTGAAAACATGGCATACCTCGTGGCTGGCATCTCTCGCACCTCTACAAAGTTTTAAAAAACAGTGTTCTTGCCAGCACCAGTGAGAACTTCGTATTCTGATCAGTTGGGGATTCGCTACTACTTACGAAAATTTGTCATGTCATCCAACTCCTTAAAATCGATCCTCTTTTTTAGTTGCCTCATTTTAGTTACTGGCTTGAACCTTACAGCCCTTGCTCAAGCCCAGGACTCTGGTGAGACCGTCGTCAATCAATCTGATATTTCTGAAAATGAAGAACCGGCAACCCGGTCTCTTTCTGAATCTATCGATGCACAGTTCGGCTTCATCGTTGAAAGCATGGCAACGGTTCTCTTCTGGGTACCGGTACAGGCTGTTCCTATCCCGTTGATCGTGCTAATTCTCTTTTGTGGATCTCTTTTCTTTACGATCTATCACAACTGGCTCAACATTCGTGGGTTCAAACATGCCGTCGACATCACACGTGGAAGATACGACAACCCAAATGATCCTGGGGAGATTTCACACTTCCAAGCTCTTACCTCAGCTCTTAGTGCAACGGTGGGTCTCGGTAATATTGCTGGTGTTGCTGTTGCCATTCACGCTGGTGGTCCCGGCGCTGTTATCTGGATGATGTTGATTGGCCTCCTCGGTATGACTGCAAAATTTAATGAATGCACCCTCGCAATGGTCTACCGAAAGGTTCGTCCTGATGGCACGGTTGACGGGGGACCGATGCACTATCTTGAAATTGGTCTTCAGGAACGTGGCTTTTCTTTCCCGGTGGCGAAGGCTTTCGGTCTTGTCTTTGCCCTTTTCTGCATCGGCGGATCTTTTGGCGGTGGGAATATGTTTCAGGCAAACCAAGCCACCTCGGCGGTCCGTGGGATGCTAGGTGAGGCAGCAGGAATTAATTGGGTTTTTGGTTGCGTTCTCGCCTTTCTGGTTGGCCTTGTCATTATTGGTGGCATTAAACGCATTGGTCAGGTAACCGAAAAAATTATTCCTCTTATGTGTGGCATTTATGTTCTGGCCGGGCTTGTCATTCTCGTGATTCACATAAAGCAAGTTCCTGACGCCGCTGTGCTCATTGTGCGATCCTGCGTGTCACCAGAGGCCGCATACGGCGGCTTTATTGGCGTCCTTGTGCAAGGCATTCGGCGAGCAGTTTTCTCGAATGAAGCTGGGGTCGGATCTGCTGCGATTGCTCATGCAGCAGCAAAAACAGACGAACCGGTCCGTGAAGGACTCGTGGCTATGCTTGGACCGTTCATTGACACGGTTGTTATCTGCACAATGACGGCACTCGTTGTCATTGTGAGCGGGGCCTATAACACACCGGAGGCTGGTCAAGGAGTTGAAATGACTCGTTGGGCATTCTCTGAGACACTGAGTTGGTTTCCCACAGTTCTCAATATATCCGTATTTCTATTTGCATACTCAACAATGATCAGCTGGTCATACTACGGAGAGAAGGCCTGGCAATATATCTTCGGAACAACACGAACAGCCATTATTGTTTATCGATTTATCTTTCTCGGATTCATCATACTTGGGGCCGTTGCCTCCTTGGATAATGTCATCGAGTTCTCTGATCTCATGATTCTGTCTATGGCTTTCCCAAATATCATCGGGGGGATCATCCTTGCCCCTCGCGTCAAGGCTCTCTTAAAAGACTACTGGCGACGATACAAAGACAATGAATTTACTGTATACGACTAATCCCCCGAAGAAGGTGCGTTATGCCGCTTCATGTTTCTACTGTTGTTGTACCAATTGATTTCTCAGTCGCATCAAATGGTGCAATAGAAACTGCTCTTGAGATTGTTGACAGTCCTTCACAAATTCATCTGATTCACGTCATGCTGCCACTTGAAACCATGTCACCAGGTGTCCTGCTCGGTGATATCACTGACGTGTCTCGAACTGAAAAAGTCACAACTGCGCTTAAAGACCTTGCAGATGACCACGATGCAGACGGTGCTCATATTGCCGTAATGATTGGAACACCTGGTCTTGAAATCGCTGATTATGCAAAACGACATAAGGCTGATCTCATCCTTATCCCATCGCACGGATACCACGGCATGAAGCGACTCTTCTTAGGGAGTGTGGCTGAACGAGTCTTACGTCACGCCCCGTGTCGGGTTCTTGTGCTTAGACGAACAGATAATCAATAAACTGAAATGGTTTACAAAAACTACTCAAATGTTATTAGTTCTTCGATAGCATCCTCGTCTTCGAATGGATCAAAACAGCCGTCTAGCGGTCCGTAGTCAGATGCAGCAATAACGTGACATGTAAATCTCTGGAACGTATCGTTCATTATTTTGACCTCTTACCACATGATGGTACCCCACCAGTATTTGATACTGAAAGCCATCATTGAGGGTAATCTCAGCATCCTGCTTGGATTTCTGCCGGGAAAATTTTATCTTCAGGAATTCAAATATACGCTGAGTCTATAAATTCCTGCACGGATAATTCCCCTCCTGACAGAAAGATCAACATGTCGACTGCTAGTCCCACCAGCCCACCTACGACTGACCCCTGGTTTCAGGACCGATTTGCAGAACGAATCGGTGGGGCCGCTTACGGAAAAGGTACTGAGGTCTATAAATTTGAGCTTATCAAGCGGGCCAAACGCCTCGCACTTGCTGAACATCCTGAACGAAAAATGCTCGACTTTGGGATTGGTGAAAATGATGAAATGGCACCCGAAAGTGTTCGGGATATCATGAAGCAAGAAATTGATCGACCGGAAAATCGTGGATACGCCGACAACGGTATTCTGGAGTTCAAAGAAGCTGTAGCCGCTTTCATGGAAAGAGAATTTCGTGTTGTCCTTGATCCTGCAAAAGAAATTAACCATTGCATCGGATCAAAGACGGCTTATGCAATGCTTCCTGCTGCTTTTATAAACCCAGGAGATGTTACTCTCATGACTGTGCCGGGCTACCCAGTCGCTGGCACCGCAACTCAGTGGTTTGGTGGTGATATCCATAAGCTTCCGCTAGTACCGGAAAACAACTTTTTCCCTGACCTCGATGGTATCCCTGCAGACATTCTCGCTCGAAGTAAGATTCTCGTACTGTGTTATCCGAATAGTCCGACCGGTCAAACGGCTACCGAAGATTTCTATAAAAAGGTTGTTGCGTTTGCAAAGAAGAATCGAATCATTGTTGTCCAAGATGCAGCACACATGATGCTTTCGTATGAAACCGAACCCCTTTCCTTTTTGTCAATCGAGGGTGCAAAAGATGTCGGTGTTGAAGTCCACTCGATGTCAAAAGGCTTTCATATGATCGGCTGGCGACTTGGTTGGGTCTGCGGTCATGAAAAAATCGTACAGGCTTTTGCAGATGTAAAAGACAATTGTGATTCTGGTCAATTTATTGCCATTCAAAAAGCTGCAGCGGCTGCTCTCGCAGACCCTACTATTCCCAATCAGGTCCGAGAAAAATATCGTCGGCGACTCGAGAAGCTTGTTGGTGTTCTTCGCAGCGTTGGCTTCGAATGTGAAATGCCGGGAGGTACCTACTTCCTGTACACAAAAAGCCCCAAATCCGCTGGTGAACTCACCTTTTCGAATGCTTCTGAAGCAGGTCAGTTCCTGATAAAAGAACTCTCAATTTCAACTGTACCATGGGATGACTGTGGAGCTTTCACTCGCTTTTCTGTCACCTATGAAGCTCACGATGAAGCTGCTGAAGATGAACTTATGGCGGAACTTCATAGTCGACTATCACAAGCACAACTGACATTCTAAGCACACGATCGAAGTACACCTTACGAAGGACGAGCACACATGCCTATTCGCATCGTCCACACTGCAGACAATCACATTGGAATGCCGTTTCGACAGCATGATGATGAGACTCGCAACCAGCTTCTTGAAGAACGCTTTGAAGCCCTCGAACGTCTTATCGAGACCGCGAACGACAATCATGCTGATTTCTTTGTCATAAGTGGTGACCTCTTCGACTCCACACGAGTGAAAACACCATATATCGAGCGAACTGTTGGCATACTTACTAAATTTATCGGCACTTCGGTTCTGGTTCTTCCTGGCAACCATGACTTCTACGCTGGTGATGAAACCGAAGTCTGGAAACGTTTTCAAAAGGTTTCCTCTGAATGTTCAAAAATTGAACTGCTTACGACAACATCCGTCGTTACCTTTGACGTGAGTGGAGAAACTGTCCAATTTTTTCCATGCCCCTGTCCATCAAAAACTGGAAAGGATCCTGTCATTGCCTGGATCGCCGATGTCGAGAAAACCTCATCGGCACTCCGCATTGGAATTGCTCATGGCAATGTCACTGGCCTGGGACTGGATGCCAATGATAGTTATTTCACCATGACAATGCCTGATCTCGAGGCCATTGGTCTCACCACATGGCTACTGGGACACATCCATGTTCCATTTCCGACAACGCCTTCAGGATCTGAGTCACAACTTTTTATGGCCGGAACCCACACCCCGGACTCAGTCCGGTGTAAACACTCTGGATCGGCATGGCTTCTTCATTTTGAAGAATCCCAATTAAAAAAATACAAGAGATTAAGCCCGGGAAAACTTCAGTTTGTACGCATTGAACGAAGTCTACAAAACCTTAATGATATTTCTGAGCTTCAGAGAACATGTGACTCTCTTGATCCACATGCCGTGCTACTGGACCTCAAACTTTCTGGTCAATTATCGACTGATGAGCAGAATGAATTGCACAAATCCATAGAAACAATCCAGAATCGATTTCGAACATGCACCGTTGATCTTGATATCAAAAATAAAATTGATTCCGACACCATTGCAACTCTTTACCCACAGGGAACACTTGCTGAGCGTCTTCTCTCAACACTACTAGCCGACAGTCAACATCCAAATGATGTCACGCTAGCTCATGATTTGATCCAGGAGATTTCAAACTCATGAGGCTGACTTCGATTAGGCTCCATCCATTTGGTACGTTTCGAGACACGTCATGGGATCTCTCAAGCCAAATCGCGGTCATAAGCGGACCGAATGAGACTGGAAAGTCGACACTAAGACAGGCGATTTTTCATAGTCTCTTTACGCCAACTGATCTAACTCCCGCACGGCTACGTGATTCAATTTCACCATGGTTCCCTCTTCCGGGTGGCGACTATGCATCAATTACAGTCGGTATGGAACACAACGGAAATCACTATCAACTTCAGAAAAGATGGGGTTCACAGCCCGCTTCGAGCCTCACTACTCCTGATGGATCAGAGATTGGTGAAACAAAAACTATTGCTGCAATTCTTGAACAACTATGTGGTCATAATGAGGCAACATTTCGGTATGTCTTTTTCACTGGACATGATGAATTAGAGAGTACGATCGCCAAACTTGCTGCGAATGCATTCGATCTTCGGGATATTCGTAGCCTCGCTCAAAGTGGAAAAGAAACTGCAGGTGACGTTGATCAAAGAAGACTCGAACAAGTACTTGGGGATCGCATCAAGAGCTATTTCAGTCGCTGGGATGATTCAAGACAGCGACCAATTCGACAGAATGGCCAGGAAAAGTTCATTGGCAATGAATGGAAACAGGGTGTTGGGAAAATTCTCACTGCCTGGTACACCTGGCAGCGTGTTGTCGAAGAACGAAAAACAATTCACTCGCTTGAAACAGAAATCGATGCAATTACTTCTCAGCTTCTTGCGATTGAAGACCAAATAAAAGCCGATCGCAACTTTCTCGCAAAGTTTGGGTTTATGCGAGATCAAGTAGCTGATCGACGCATTATGGAGGAGCGGAAAACACGGCTCACAGCAGAAGCTGGAATACTCAAAAAAATATTTGCCGCCTGGCCAACTGCCAAAGCAGCAGTGGATGCTTGGAAAACACAACGAAATCCTCTTATTAATCAGGTCAATAAACTACAAGATGAGCTTGGTACAGCACGAGCACGTGAACAAGCTGAGGGTTTTATGGCAAGCTACAATGCCATTCAGGCAGCAAAAAAAAGCATGGCGGAAGCTCTAGACGCTGTTGGTGATAAATCTAATCTCGATCCAGATACGCTCTCTCTTATTGAATCCTTGGATTCTGAAATTGCTCGTCTCTCACACAAGCTTGCTGCTCACTCTTTGACATACTCTATCGAGTCTCTATCAAATAAATCCGCTTTAGTTACAGATGCAAACAAACCACCAAAACCGATTACATTAGGTGGCGATCCGATAATTGGAACCGCATCCGGCCGCGTTCGTATTGAAACCGATGACATCATTATTACGGTTGACAGTGGTGAGGAAAACATTCAAACCGTATTGGAAAACCTCAACACAAAACGTGAATCACTTCACCAGCTGTTGGAAAATTGTAAGGTTGCCTCTGTTGTCGA